>JBFWYJ010000050.1:0-12634 GCA_050186555.1 Bacteroidia bacterium | reverse complement strand
AAGCCATGTTTTCTACCAATCCTAGCACCGGAACTTTAATTTGTTCTAATTGAAATAATGCAATTCCCTTTCTAGCGTCGGAAATGGCTACATTTTGCGGCGTGCAAACCACAACAGCACCTGTTAAAGGCACCTGGCTGCATAAGCTGATTTGAATATCTCCTGTTCCCGGAGGCAAATCAACAATCAAATAATCAAGCTCACCCCAAACTGTATCATAAAATAATTGTGACAAAGCTTTACTTGCCATTGGTCCGCGCAATGCTACTGCTTGATTGGGCCCGGCCATAAAACCAATACTATTAATTTTAATACCGTAACTTTCAACCGGCTTCATTTTAGATTGTCCGTTGAACGTAGCGGGCCCCGGAGAGTCATTTTCAACGCCAAAAATGATATGTTGTGACGGACCGTAAATATCAGCATCTACGATTCCGACTTTTGCCCCTTGAGACGCTAAGCCTAATGCGAGATTCGCAGCAATTGTGCTTTTTCCAACACCACCTTTTCCAGAGGCAACGGCAATGATGTTTTTCACATCTTTTAGTGTAGTATCGTCTTTATTGCTTTTTCCTGTTACTTGTGCCGTCATATTAATTTTCACTACCGCTTCTTTGTCAACATAATGAAGTATCGCATTCATACATGCATTATGAATCATGTCTTTCATTGGGCAAGCGGGGGTGGTTAACACAACGGTGAATGAAATGTTTTTACCGTCAACAACAATGTCTTTAATCATGTTTAGTGTAACCAGGTCCTTTTTAAGGTCCGGGTCATCTACATAACGCAACGCGTCAAGCACTTGTTTTTCTGTTATTTCCATATTGTGAATATAACAACCATGTTAAGGATTAGTTGTCGGGTTTTGTGTTGCTTTTAGTGCAGCGCTATCAACAGGTAACACCTGAGGCTTGGGTTCAATCTTAGCCTCATCTAATGCCATTTGAATGTTGTTTGCAATTGAATCCTGAAATTCTTTCGCTCTTTTATACATGGCCTCTCTGTTTTCAGAAGCAGGTCCACATGACCAACTAAGCAAAGCAATTCCTGTAATAAGTATTAATGAAAATGTTCTCATAAAAAAACCATAATGGGAGAATAAAAGTACACAAAAATGCGAAAAGCCCCAAGCATAATGCTTAAGGGCTTCTCAGCTAACTAACGAGTTAATTATCTTAGTGACCGTGTCCTTCGTGTCCTTCAGCAGGAGCAGCTTCAGCAGGAGCAGCTTCAACAGCAGCACTGTCAGTAGCAGGAGCTGGTTCTTCCATTACTGGCTCTTCCATAGCAGCTTTTGCAGCAGCTTCAATTGAATCAGCTAATCTTTTAGCAGCTTCTTCCATTTGTGCTTTTTCTTCAGCAGAAGGTCCACAAGAAACCATAGTAGCCATTGCAGCTACAGCGATGATTGATAATACTTTTTTCATTTTTTCGTGTTTATATTAATTAATACTCCATTTATTCTCAAACAAGTCAAAAGGTAACCCAATTAATAAAAAAAACTTAATGAATTTGATATAATAATTTGATTATCAGAACAATAAATTTTATCTTCGTTGAACTTACGAAATGTAACCCATTATTTTTTTACAAATTTTATGGGTTACCTTTAATAAAATTAAGAATACAAAGTATACGCTAATGTTAAATACAAAAGCGGGTTTTACAGAAACCGATTATATAGATGGATTAAGAACCGGTAACGAAAGGGTTCTTAATGATTTGTATAAGAAGCACTATAACGTCGTTCTTAAATTTGTTGTAAGCAATAGTGGCAATTCTGATAATGCGAAAGATGTATATCAGGACACCATTATTATATTAATTGAGAAGTGCAAAGATCCGGAGTTTAAATTAACTTGCCAGCTTCAAACTTTTATTTATTCTATTGCTAGAAATTTATGGTTGAAGCAATTAAAGAAGAATAAGTATGAGTTGCAGCTGATTGATACTGCAGGTGAGAAATTTATCAGCACTGAAGAAGAGGTTAATTTCCATGAATTAAAAGAAGAGAATATTCAAAACGCATTACAAAGCCTTTCTGAACTTGGAGAACCTTGCTCAACTTTGATAAAGGACTTCTATATTACCAAATTAAGTATGGAAGAGATTGCAGAAAAATTTGGATATACTAATTCAGATAATGCAAAAACACAGAAATATAAATGCTTACAGCGATTAAAACGATTGTTTTTTAAACATTATACTTTAGTTGAATAGAGAAAAAATGAAAGCGCAGGAATGGTTTGATAGATATTTGAGAGACGAACTCGACGGGTCGGAAAGAGCAATTTTTGAATTGCGTTTATCAAGCGATGATGTTTTTAAGAAAGCTTTTGAAGAGCATAAATTATTAGTACAGATTTTAGGCCAGGCTATTGAAAGAAAAAGTCTTAGAATCAAGCTAAATAAAATTCACGAGCAAGAGTTTGGTAAAGACGCTAAAATCATTTCAATTAACAGACCGGAAAAATTAACTAAACGTATTGGTAGAACTTTTATGGTAGCGGCCAGCGCAGCAATTGTTGCTGTATTATCTACTGTTGCTATATTAAGCACGGGAGGGTATTTACTTAAAAAACAAAATGGCGCAATAACTGATTTAAAAAGAGAAGTAACGGGATTAAAGTATTCTCAGACAGAAATAATTAAAAAGATACATTCGAAAGCAGATAAACGTTCTTTTGTTGCCGCAAATTTGGAAGGTTCTGCTTTTGCTATTAATAACGATGGTTATATTATTACAAGTTGGCACATGGTTAGTGGAGCAGATAGTATTTTTATTGAGAATCAAAATGTATACCGTTCTTTAGCTAAAGTAATTTTTAATGACCCTTCTTTGGATGTAGCAATTTTAAAAGTTGAAGATGAATCTGTATATAGCAATTGGTCTGTGCCTTTTTCTTTTGGGGATAATGTTTCTGAAATAGGCGAAGTGGTTTATACTTTAGGATATCCAAGGAAAGATATGGTTTATGGAGAGGGGTCTTTAAGTGCATTAAGCGGATATAATAACGACACAACAATGTACCAAGTAAGCATACCGGTTAATCCGGGAAACAGTGGCGGACCTTTAATTGACGAAAGCGGCAAAGTGATTGGTTTAATCCGTGGTAAGATGAGTAGCGCTGAAGGGACGGGATTTGCTATTAAATCATCTGAAATCCTCCGTTCTGTTAAAGCATTGGATACTGATACATCTAAATCAAAAATTGTATTTAATAAGGCAAAGTCAAACATGAAGAGAGTAAAACGCAGCGATCAAATAAAGCGTATCAACCCTTACGTGTTTAATGTCTTAGTATATAAGAACAGCTAATAATTTCTAAAAATATTGTATATGAGTAGTCGAAATTTGATTATCGGGATTGGTATTGCCTTAACATTACTGTCATGTGGCAGTGAGTACGAAAACAAGATGAGCGCATCGCATAGCGCTCCTGCGGAAATTGAAGAAAGCGAAAAGTCAGAATATTTTCCCAGCGCAATTACTAAAATCAGCAAACTGGACTCTACAAGAAAGTTTGTTCGAACAGCAGAATTAAAATTTAAAGTGAAGAATGTAGAGGAAACAACGTACAAGCTGGAAAGAATGGTTACTTCATTTGAAGGCTTTGTGATACATTCTCAATTAAGCGCGAACTCAAGTTATGATGATTACAAAAGGTTTTCTGAAGACAGCGTAATAAAGAAAACGTACTATGTTATGGAGAACGACGTAACGTTTCGAGTACCAACAATTTATTTAGATACCGTATTATTTTTAATAAGCAAACAAATCGATTTTCTAGAGTATAGAACACTGAAGGCAGAAGACGTTAGTTTTCAGGCCTTACGCAATAAACTAGGCGAGAAAAGGTTCAAAGATCATGAAAAAAAGATTAACAAAGCCAATCAAAAGAACAGGGCTAAAGACCAGATAGACACTGAAAACAATTTGTTTTATCAGCAAGATGTTGCTGAAGATAATGCAGTTAATGCCTTAGAGTTAAAAGACAGAATTGCTTTTAGTACAATTAGATTAATAATTTATCAGAATCAAAAACACAAAGAAGAGAAGGAATTTTCTCCCAAGGAAAGAGAAACATACAAAACACCGTTTGCAAAACAATTTACTGATAGTATTAAATTTGGCTGGGAATTAATAGAATTTTTAGTTCTCCTGTTAATAAAGCTCTGGCCTATAATAATAATAGGACTGCTTCTTTTCTATGGTATAAGAAGATTAGTACGAAAGCCAAAAACTTAAACAGTATAAGCAAACGATAAAAGGGATATTTTTATCCCTTCTACGTCTTCTATACTTTTCCACAAACTTTCTATTGTTGCCCCTGTTGTTATCACGTCGTCAATAATAAGAATATGTTTGTTTCGTAGGACGTCAATATCTCTTAAGGCATAAACCTCTTTAATGTTTTCCCAGCGTTCAATTTTATTTTTTCTGGTTTGAGATTCAGAAGAAACTGCTTTGATAACAGAAGTGCAATCAATAGGGATTTGTGTCAATCGGCTAATTTCTTTCGCTATTAACTCGCTTTGATTATATCCCCTGCTTTTCCTTTTTTGTTCATGTATAGGATTAGGCACTATTAAATTAATACCGGCAAAAAAATCAGTATTCTTCAAAGCAACAAAAATCCAATTACCAATTTGATTACCTAAACCGATTTCGTTGTTGTATTTTAAAGCATGTAAAATAGCATGAGCATTATTTCCAATAGCGAGCTTACAGAAGAAAAAACTTTTTTCTAAAGGCACTCTTCCTGCAAACACATTGTTTAAAAGTATTTGACTTTCTTTCAAAGAAGTGATTGCCAGTGATGCGACACAAGCCTGACAGACGCTGGCCTCATGCGCCAATAACACTTTTTGGCATGCAACACATGTTCTGGGATAAATTAATGACAAGAAACCGTTGAAAAGTGCTTTCATTTCAGCTTCGAATGTAGCAGAATAACCAATAATTTTATTAAAATTTTTGCATGAACCAGGAAGAAAACACATCTAAGAAACGCAGGCCAATATTTTTATGGATAATCATTCTGTTTTTATTAGGCTCAAACGCTGTTTTTCTATGGCTGTACCTGCAAGAAAAAGGAAAACTTTCGGAAAAAACAGTAGAATATCAGACTGTCTATGTAGAAAAGGACGCATTGCAAGCAGATTTAGAAAAGCTTCAAACAGAATATGAAACGCTCGAAACCAATGATGAAGCGTTAAAAAAGGAAATCGAAGAGAAAAAGGCAAGAATTGAGGAGCTAATGGAAGAGGCAAAAAAGCATAAGGGCGACGCGTATATTATTGCTAAACTAAAAAAAGAAACTGAAACGCTGCGAGCGATAATGAAGGGCTTTGTCAGAACAATCGATTCATTAAATACTTTAAATCAAACTTTAATAGCAGAAAAGAAATCAGTATTAAAGCAGTTGGATGTTGAAAAGGAAAAGCAAAACGACTTAATAAAAGAAAAAGAAGATTTAAAATCTACCATTAAAAAAGGGAGCGTGCTCAATTGTTTTAATATAAGTGCGAAGGCCGTGTATTTTAAGAAAGGCGGTAAAAAAGAAGTAGAAACGAAGAAAGCGCGCAAGGCAGAAAAAATAAAAATTGGATTTACACTTGGAGAAAATAAAATTGCTAAAGCAGAACCTAAAACAGTTTATATTAGAATTGTTACCCCGGACGGGAAGGAAATGTGTCAGAGTTACGACGACAGCTTTCGTTTTACTTTTGGAAAAAGCATGGGATATTACGCCGGAAAAGAAACAATCAACTATGCCAATGTTGAGCTAAGCGCTGTCACCTACTGTCAGGGTCAAGATGAGCTTGTCTCCGGTAATTATATCATAGAAGTTACTTGCGATGGTGTTGTGGTTGGTAACACCAATCTCAAGTTAGATTAGAAAAATCCTTCAAAATCTCCACTTTTTGTTTACATTTATCCCTCTAATTATTTTACTATGAAAACAACTGCCTTAACCGAGAAACATATTTCATTGGGAGCAAAAATGGTGCCGTTTGCCGGATACAACATGCCAGTATCTTACAGTGGCTTGAATGATGAACATTTAACTGTAAGAGACAAGGTAGGCATGTTTGACGTTAGCCATATGGGAGAGTTTAGACTAAAAGGAAGCAAAGCACTTGATTTGATTCAATTAGTTACAAGCAACGACGCTTCTAAATTAACAGACGGCAAGGTGCAGTATTCTTGCTTACCAAATGACAAAGGCGGTATAGTTGATGATTTGTTAGTGTATCGATTTAAAGAAGACGAGTATTACTTAGTGGTTAATGCTTCTAACATTCAAAAAGATTGGGATTGGATTTCTAAGCACAATTCATTTGGAGTTGAAATGACAAACGTTTCTGACGACATGAGTTTATTAGCTGTACAGGGACCAAAAGCAATAAATGCATTACAAAAACTTACGGAGGTAAATCTTTCGGAAATGGAATATTATACTTTTAAGGTTGGAAAGATGGCAGGCGTTGATGATGTAATTATTTCGAATACCGGTTATACAGGCGCAGGTGGATTTGAAATTTATGTTTTAAACAAGGACGCAGAGAAAATGTGGGACGCTGTAATGGATGCCGGAAAAGAGTTTGGCATTAAACCAATTGGCCTTGGTGCTAGAGACACATTACGTTTGGAAATGGGGTTTTGCCTGTATGGAAATGACATTGACGACACAACTTCGCCCATTGAAGCCGGACTCGGATGGATTACAAAATTTACCAAAGATTTTGTGAATAGAAAAAACATAGAGTCACACAAAACAGAAGGCGTTTCAAAGAAATTAGTTGGTTTTGAAATGATAGAAAGAGGGATTCCACGTCACGATTATCAGATTGCAGATAAGTCGGGTAAAATAATTGGCAAAGTTACTTCCGGCACACAATCACCAAGTTTAAATAAAGCCATAGGGATGGGATATGTCTCTGTTGAAAGCAGCAAGCCGGATACAGAAATTGCAATTATTATTCGCGATAAACCTGTTTTGGCAAAAGTCGTAAAGATTCCTTTTCTAAAGAAATAAAATGCCTAAAGTAGAAGTTTGCTTTACACCTAACGTTTATCATCTGTTTCACAATGACGATGCTATTGTGGTTGTTATTGATGTGCTAAGAGCAACTTCTGCAATCACAACCGCTTTCTTTAATGGTGTAAGCAAGATGATTCCGGTTGCAACTGTAGAAGAAGCGAAAGTTTATAAGGATAAAGGATTTATTGTTGCGGCAGAAAGAAATGGAGAAATAGTTGAAGGTTTCGATTTAGGTAATAGTCCGTTCTCATATATGAACGGAAAAATTAAAGGCGAAACCGTAGTTATTACAACAACCAATGGAACTCAGGCTATAGAAGCCTCTAAAAAGGCGAATCAGATATTAATAGGAAGCTTTTTAAATCAAGACGCAATTATAGAACACATTGTATCTAGCAAGCGCGATGTGTTATTGTTGTGTTCAGGATGGAAGAATAAATTCAATTTAGAAGACACTTTGTTTGCAGGAGGTGTTGCAGACATACTGATTAACAGATATGATTTTGAAACGCACTGCGACTCTGC
This sequence comes from Bacteroidia bacterium, assembly GCA_050186555.1. Taxonomy (GTDB): domain Bacteria; phylum Bacteroidota; class Bacteroidia; order B-17B0; family Aurantibacillaceae; genus Aurantibacillus. Next base: position 5,057 of record JBFWYJ010000050.1, on the reverse strand, counting down.
AATTGCTGCATCGCAATTATACCATTTAGCAAAACACGACTTGTTTGATTTCCTATCAAAAAGCTCGCACCGTCATCGACTCGAGAAATTAAATCTAGAAAGAGACATTCGTTATTGTTTAACGCCTAATCAGTGTCCCGTTATACCGGCCTTAGAAAATGATTATTTGATAAAACTGTGAAGAGGGCGTTATTAATATTCTTAATTACTAGCGCATTTCAAACAGCATTTAGCTTTTCAGACACATTAAAAAATAAATTTAAGTGGCGACCATATTTAATGTGGGGATATAATCGTGAGGTTTACACGAATAGCACAATTCGCTTTCAAAATAATGGGGACGGTGTTAATGAGTATGGGACATATGACTTTGAAATAAAAGACGCAAAAGCACATGACAGACCTGATTTTCATCAGATTGGTGACATAGTTAATTTAACTATCCCGCAATATAACATTAGATTTGGTTGGTGGTTTAATAATGAGAGGGATGAAGGATTTGAAATCAGTTTCGATCATACCAAATATGTTGTTACTAATTACCAGACCGCCAGATTTGTTGGAGAAATCAACGGTGTTCATATTGATAAGGATTCCATTTTAGACCCGGCATACATTCATTTTGAACATACAGACGGCGCCAATTTTGGAATGGCAAATTATATGCGACGGTTTAAATTGTTTCATTCACTGAAATCTAATTTTAAGTTAGATTATGTTATTAAACCGGGTTTAGGAATTGTTGTTCCAAAAACGGATGTTACTTTGTTTGGCAATAGAATAAATAATAAATTTAAAATTGCCGGTGTCTGCGCCGGTTTCGAAACCTCAATCAGACTTGAAGCTTACAAGCATTTTGTGGTTGAATTTGCAGGGAAAGCAGGTTGGGCGAATTATATTAATGTTTTTGTGCAAGGTAAAGGTAACGGCAAGGCGAGTCATAAATTCGGCTATCTGGAAGGTATTCTTTGTATTGGGTATCAAATCTAATTATAAATGAATTGCTTTTGCAGCAATTTGACTTCCGTAAAACAGGCTGGCTTTCTCATTAAATGTTTCAGGATTTTCACTTGTATAAAACTCAATTTTTTTTTCTTTAGTGCATTTCTCCTCTATCTCCGGATGTCTGGATAAGTAATCTTTTAATCCTTTAGCCACAATTTCCCCTTGAGAAATCAATTTTACCTTATCGCCAACTACTTTTTTAATTTGCTTTTCTATGATTGGATAATGAGTACATGCTAGTATAATGGTGTCAATTTTTTCGGATTGATTTAGCAACCCGTTCAGGTATTTATTAAGGAAGAAATCGAAACCTTCGTTTCCTACTTCGTTGTTTTCAATCAGGGGCACCCACATTGGACAAGCTTGTTGATATACTTTGATGGCAGGAAAAAATTTTTCAATCTCAATAACATACGAATTAGAACTTACTGTTCCATTTGTAGCAAGAATGCCTATTTCATGGGTTGAGGTTAAGGTTCCAATAATTTCCGTTGTTGGCCTAATTACGCCCAGTACTCTTTTATCAGGCGCAATTTTGGGCAAGTCTTTTTGCTGTATATTTCTTAGTGCTTTTGCTGATGCCGTGTTACAGGCCAAAATCACCAAATGACAGCCCATTTCAAATAATTTATTTACGGCCTGCAAGGTGTATTCATAAACTGTATCAAAGCTTCTGGTACCATAGGGTGAGCGCGCATTATCACCTAAATAGATAAAATTGTAATCCGGCAACTCTTTAACTATTTCTTTCAAAACAGTTAAGCCTCCGTAACCGGAATCAAAGACGCCTATTGGTCCGCTATGATCAGATGATTTCAAGCTTATATAATTCTGTAACAAATGTAATAAAACTAAAGAATACGTAACTTCATACAATGTTCAATAAGAAGCTTGATCCTGAAGATTATTATTTAAGTCCCGAAGGATACATAGTATTCACAGAGAAATACCATTTAAAGCGTGGTTACTGTTGCAAAAGCGGCTGTAAACATTGTCCTTATGGTTATGATAAGAAAACGGGAGGGTTTAAAGAAAACAAACCTAAAACATAAAATAGGCTCCGCCGGTAGCAACAGTAAGTAAAGCCATAAGCGCTGCATAAAGAATCGCTAGTTCTAAAGGAATACCAGGGTATCTGGTTAGAATGGTCAAAGTATACAAAATAGTTAGTAGAATGAATACCAATCCGCCCAAAGCAAATTGTCCGCCCGTGTCCATGTTGTTCATTTTACGAAAACTTTTTTCAACTCGTTTTTGAATTTTAGAATTAAAATTTGACGCCCTGAAATCATTGTTCTTGGTAAATACAATAGAAACAAAGTGTTTGTGAGAATGGTTATTGCTTGAAACTTCTTTCGAAGCAATCAGCTCATTATAATTTTCCTTTTTCGTATTACACAATGATGAAGGAATTGAATTGTTCTTAATATTGACAGGCTTAAGTTTTACAACGTATTTATCAGGATTGTTTTCAGAAATTCTCGCTGTCTTTTTTTTGGAATTACTTACTAAATAATGCCCCTTCAAATATTTTCTTTTTAAAAAAACACTCGAATTGTAATTGCAGCCGAATAGCCCGATTACAATTAGGAATAAGATCACATTCCGCATATTTGAAAGGTACAAAAATTTATTTCTTAGCAAGTATTAATGCCTTTATTCATAAATTATTTAACAAATAGCGTTAAATTTGAAATCCAATGTATTAGCTATGACGTTTAAAAATATTGTATTGCAAGGCATTCCGGAAAGCTTGCCTGAATCGAAGAAATTAGACGATTCTGTAAACCACGCCCCTAAAAGAAAACAAATTCTTAGCAAGCAAGAAAAACAATTAGCTATCCAAAATGCTTTAAGGTATTTTGATAAAAAGCACCATCATATTTTAGCACCGGAATTTTTAAATGAATTGGAGAATTATGGTAGAATTTACATGTACCGTTTTATTCCCGACTATAAAATTTATGCAAGGCCAATTAATGAGTATCCGCACAAGTCTAAACAAGCGGCGGCAATCATGCACATGCTCAGTAACAATTTGGATTATGCCGTTGCCCAACACCCAAATGAATTAATTACTTACGGAGGTAATGGCGCCGTATTTCAAAACTGGGCGCAGTATTTGTTGACAATGAAATATCTTGCCACAATGAATGATGAACAAACCTTGGTGTTGTATAGCGGACATCCGTTGGGCTTGTTTCCTTCTCACAAAGATGCGCCAAGAGTGGTGGTTACTAATGGCATGATGATTCCGAATTACAGCAAACCCGATGATTGGGAAAAATTCAACGCATTGGGCGTTACACAATACGGACAAATGACTGCCGGTAGCTTTATGTATATAGGTCCGCAAGGCATTGTACATGGTACAACAATTACAGTGATGAATGCGGCAAGAAAAAAATTCAAAACGGAAGAAGAGCGTAAAGGAAAACTGTTTGTTACTTGTGGACTTGGAGGCATGAGCGGAGCGCAACCAAAGGCAGCAAAAATTGCGGGCTTGGTTTCAATTACCGCCGAAATTAATCCAAAGGCCGCAAAAACAAGATTGGAGCAAGGCTGGGTAGATGAGGTTATAGAAGATTTAAATATTTTGCTTGATAAAACTAAGAAGTCTATGAGCAGTTATGAAGCTAAATCATACGCTTATCTGGGAAATGTAGTTGATTTATGGGAAGCATTAATAAATGAAAATATTAGCGTGGATATTGGCAGTGATCAATCTTCATTACATAATCCTTGGGCCGGAGGTTATTATCCGGTTGGATTAAGTTTTGAAGAAAGTAATGTGATGATGGCAGAAGAGCCGGCTAAGTTTAAAAAAGCTGTTCAAGATAGTTTAATACGACACATTAACGCAGTGAACACCTTAGCATCGAAGGGCATGTATTTTTTCGATTATGGAAATGCATTTTTGCTTGAAGTTTCAAGAGCAGGAGGAGACGTTTTCTGCGATGAAACAAAAACAGACTTCAAATACAAATCTTATGTTCAAGATATTTTAGGACCAATGTGTTTTGATTATGGATTTGGTCCTTTTAGATGGGTTTGCACTAGCGCCAATTCAAAAGACCTGGCCGTTACAGATAAGATTGCGCAGAAAGTATTAGAAGAAATGTATAAGACAGCTCCAGAGGAGATTAAACAGCAGATGCATGACAATATTTTATGGATCAAAGATGCGCAGGTCAATAATTTGGTGGTTGGTTCGCAAGCAAGAATTCTATATGCAGATAGTGAAGGTCGTATTAAAATAGCAAGAGCGATTAATGCTGCAATTAAATCAGGAGAAATTTCTGCACCGGTTGTTTTAGGAAGAGATCATCATGATGTAAGCGGAACAGATTCGCCTTACAGGGAAACGTCAAACATTTATGACGGAAGTAAATTTACCGCAGACATGGCGGTTCAAAATTTTGTTGGAGACGGATTCAGAGGAGCGACATGGATAAGTTTGCATAATGGTGGTGGAGTAGGATGGGGAGAAGTAATCAATGGTGGTTTTGGATTGGTCTTAGACGGCACAGATGACGCAGAAAGAAGACTGAACCAAATGTTATTTTGGGATGTAAATAATGGAATTGCCAGAAGAAGTTGGGCTAGAAATGAAGAAGCTTTGTTTGCAATTAGACGTGAAATGGAAAGAACCTCGGAATTAAAAGTAACCTTACCTAATCTGGTTGATGATAATCTAATTAAAGAATTATTTAAATAACTGATAAGCAAAAAAGGCAAAGCAATAAGCTAAAACGCCAAGATAGATAAATTGGGCCAATGGCCACTTCCAACTTTTTGTTTCACGTTTTACGGCAGCAACGGTGCTCATACACTGAAGCGCAAAAACATAAAACAACAATAAACTTACACATACGGCATATGAATATTTAGGGGAGCCATCGTCGTTTTTTTCATTCATTAATTTTTTTATTATTCCTGTTTCTTCCTCTCCATCTACACTATAGATAGTTGCCATTGTGCCAACGAAAACTTCTCTTGCCGCAAATGAACTAATTATTGCAATACCAATTTTACAATCATAGCCAATAGGT
>JBFWYJ010000049.1:0-12706 GCA_050186555.1 Bacteroidia bacterium | reverse complement strand
TGGGCGAAACAATTAGCTGGTTTTGAATTCCTGATTGTACATCTGAAAATTGAGGTGTTGTTTGAAAGTCATTCAACAAATTGGGCTTAACGGGAAATAAATTTCCTTCCAACCTAAGTCCATACGAAAGTCTTAAACGGGCATTAAATTTATAATCGTGTTGCACATAAAGGGACGGTAAGATAACTTGAAAATCTGCTGATGGATTGTTGTAATTTTCAGAATACGAATCGTCAGATAAATTATATGTTCCTCTGATTCGGCTTGGCTTATTGGCATAAAAGTCGTTTATGCTTTTATAAGCCCAACGGCCATTGTAAGGTGTAACAAAGTGGTAATTAAAATTGAAAAACTCAGTGTGTGTGCCAAATGTAAACGTGTGCTTGTTTTTATAGTAAACTAAATTATCTGTCAATTCATAATTTCTCTGTTTCATTTGAAACACAGCTGCTTCTCTGTAAGTGCCTAAAAAAATAAGATTGCTGGTATTATAAGTAATCTCAATATGCGGGAACATCTGATCTCCAAAGGGGTCTCTGTTATCATGAAGATTTCCAAATCCCACAATTAAATTATTGCTCAGGTTATTTGAAACTCTTGTTTTTAACTCAGCAACAACATTTAAACTCTTACTGATGTGCCTGAATCCTTGGCTTCCGAAATTTAAAATCGTTGGAGCTCGCTCCAGGTTATCGGAATAACCATTTACATAATTTATTCTGATTAGAAATTGGTTCTTCTTATTAATATTCCAATCTAAGCGGGTAAATAGTTTATAGCTGGCGGTATTTAATACAATATCATCAATGCTTCCTGCATCATAACCGTATCGTTTTTGTATGGTATCTTTCAGATTTTTAATATCCTGATAAGAAAAAGAGCTACCATTACTTCCCGGTGCAAATTGAACAGACTCACTCTTGTTAGTATATTCTGAATTGATGAAATAAAATAGCTTATCCTTTTTTAAAGCTCCACCAACTCTGAAACCACTTTGTATATCGCTGTAATTCGCAATTCTACTTCTTGAAGCATCTACGCTTTTGCCGGTTGTATATTGATTTCTATCGAAAAAATAGACACTCCCCTCGGTTTTGTTCGTGCCACTTCTTGTTACAGCATTAATAGAGGCTCCTGTAAAATTTCCTAACTTAACATCGTAAGGAGAAATATTTACCTGAATTTGTTCGATAGCATCTAAACTTATCGGTTGCGTTTTTGCCAAAGCCCCTGGAGTTCCATTGGCCGTTGAACCTCCGGCTCCACTGGCAGGTTCCTGAAACCCAAAAGCATCATTGCTTCCTGTACCATCAATGTTCAAATTATTAAAACGATAATTACTCCCCCCGTATGAATTGCCAGTACTCTGAGGTGTTAACTTGGTTACATCTTGGAGGCCCCGGTTGAGTGTCGGGAGGTTTTCAATCTTCTCTTTTTCAATAGTTGTACCGGTCCCTCTTCGTTTAGAATCGAAAGGATCGTTTTGTTTGGCCGTAATCTCAACTTCACTTAATTCCTGAGCGCTTTCCGATAACTCGAATTCAATGTATTTGGTTTCTCCTAACGACAAGTATATGTTTGATTTTTTTTCCTGTATAAAGCCTACATAACTTACCGTAATTTCATATAAGCCACCTGTTTTTAAATTGGGAAGTACAAATGAGCCATCGTTAAAGGTGCTTGCGTAATATTTCGTTGAGGTTGGTTCGTGTACGGCTACAACAACAGCACCCGGTAAAGTTTCGTTTGTTTTTGATTTAACATTTCCTCTTATTTCGGAGGTGGTAACTTGTGCTTTTACTGTGCTTGATATAGCAACAAATAATAAAAATAATTTTATTCTGAACATAAAATAATAGAATGAAAAATTAATAAACTAACTACCTGCTCGTGCAGATCAGATGAAGAATTCTTTAGCTTATCAGTTCAGGAGGTGCAGTAATACCAAAAAGATATCGTATGATTTCTTTCTGAGATTTATGGGGAAAATAGATTGATTCGAATGAATAGCGGTAAATAAGGAGGGCTAATAACCGAGAGAGCTTTGAATGAATTGAGAATCTGTCTATGTATTGTCGTAAATCCTCTGAAGTATTAATTTCGTGAAGTGGCTCAGATATGTAATAATTCTTTGAGAAGTTTGCAGCATAATTAATTAGTTCCTGCGTTAGTTGATTTGATTGCCAAGCAAGGCTTTCAAAAGATTCTTTATTAAATTTATTTTTAGTTAACCCAATAAGATAAGTTCCTCCTTTTATCGTAGGACCTATTACTATTTCATTGGTATAAAGTAACTCCTTTGTATCAATTAAATTTTCAGAAGTAAGATTAGGGCTGTCGTTTCCTGTAACAATGACTTTCTCAAATCCTTTCTCAAATACAGTTTGAATCGCGTTAGTAAGCCGTTCACCAAATGTATTTCCTGATTGATATCGGGTAGTAATTACGAAATAAGGAATGTTAGTTTTGGCAATTGTTCTTTCAGCAGATCGGATAAGGCTTTCTGCGATCTGTTTGTTGATTTTTCTGTTTGACTTTGGCGAAAAACATTTATAATTTACCTCTGAATCTGCATCGTGGGTAAACAACAAAATGGCCGTATCGGATAATCTTGCTTGCAATATTTATGTTATTTGAACGCAAACATAAATTGATGTTGAAATAAATATTGTCGGACAGGCGACATACATGCTTTTAAAAAGCTTTTCTGATAACTGCTTCTGCCGGTTTGTTTTGAGGAGTATAATCTTTGTTGCTTAATCCGCCAGCAGTTTCGTATTTAGGATACCACTTCCATAAAAAAGCACCTTTTAACCATGTCTTTCCCGAAAAGGCTTCGAACAATGCTCGATAAGCGTTACTCTGAGCTTGTAAGTTTACGTTTGTTGAAGTTGGGTTCCAGGGTTCGTAAACGCATTGGTCAACACTCTTATACCCAATTTCAGTGAAAATAACATTCTTGTTTAAAGATGTTCTGAACTGATCTATGGCACTTATCGTTGTTTGCCAACTACTCACCAAATCTTTTACTTCGGGTGTTGTTGCATTTGACAAAGGGAAATATGCATCAATGCCAATATAATCCAATTTATTCCAAAAGGGAACTTGTTGATAATCGTCCCAGTTCGCTGCATAAACTAATTGGCCGCTGTAAAAAGTCCTGATACTGTCAATTAAACTATCCCAAAATGCAGGACGATTTTGAACCACAAGTTTTAATTCGGTTCCAATACAAAACAATTCAATATTCAGGGAATCGGCCAAATGAGCGTAATTCATAATGTAGGTCCGGTAATTATTTTCCCATACAAGCCAATCACTTTCCTGTGTTAATGTAAAGGCTCCGGTATAGGATCCGCTGATCCATACCTGGGGTTTTAACATGGTTTTTATCCCCTTATTCCTGGCTAATAATGTGGTTGCTATAACTCCCGCATTCGTTTCTCCCCACCACAAGCTTGATTGCTCAAATTCTAAATTGGGACTGTTTGAATATCCGTGTGCAAAAGGCATTTGCGATATCCAATTGCAATTCACTTTCTGTAATGGGGTTATATTGGTACTATCAATGGGCGAATTAGTCGCTACATAGCTTACACCCTTCATTTCAAAATTGGCGACCACTGTATCATCGGTAACAGTTGAAGGAACAGGAGTTTCAATTCCTTTGTCTTTCTTACAAGATAAGATCAGGAATAAAGAGCAAACAATAATAAAAGATGATTTCATGTTTATTATTTTGTTGAATACCATTTTTGAATTATTTTTTCAGCAGGTTTGTTTTGTGGCGTATAATCTGAATTTTTAATTCCCCCTGCTTCAGTGTCTTTATCAAACCATTTCCAAAGGAAACCTCCGGCAAACCATTCTTTGTTCCATACAGCATTGTACAATGCTTCATAGGCGTTTTGTTGCCCGGCAAGATTAATATTTTTATCAACGGCAACATTTTCAATTTCCCATTGCCTCCACGCACAATTATTAATACTTCTGTAACCGTACTCAGTAAAAAGAATTTTTTTGTTGTATTTTTTTGAAATGCCTTCAAGTGAAACTATAACTTTTTTCCATTCCTTTTGTAGTTCATCAACACCGGGCGTTTCGGTATTTATTAGAGGGAAATACGCATCAACACCTATATAATCGAGCTTATGCCAAAAAGTAATCGTATTGTACTCATCCCAATTAGCGGCATACGTAAGCTTACCTTTATACACTTTTCTCAACGTGTCAATCAAATTACTCCAAAACTGCGGACGTTTTTGAGTGGCTGTTTTAAATTCAGCTCCGATAGATAGCATTTCAATATTCATTGAATCGGCTACATGAGCTAATTTCAGCATAAATTTTCTATAATTATTTTCCCATATCAACCAGTTTTTATTGTCAAGATCATAATCACCGGGCCATCCTTGCTGGTCAACCCAAAAATGTGGTTTTAAAAGTATTTTTTGACGACAAGTTTTGCTGCATTCCGTCAGTTTACAAATTCCTTCCGGGCAATCGCCCCACCAGTTTTTATTTATATCGTATTCTACTTTGGGGTTTCCGGGAGACATAAAAGCAAAAGGGCACAAGGCAATCCAGTTAGCGTTAATTCTTTTAACCGGGGTAATACAATTGCTGTAAATTTTTTTAACAGGCGAAACGAAATTTACTCCTTTGATTTTTTCGTGTTCCTCTTTAACAGAAGTTAATCCGAATAAAACCGGAACAATAAATAGTATCAGGAGCAAAATTTTCTTCATTGCGTAACAAATTCATTTTGTGATACCAGATTTACCCAATTATCATAACTCACACCCATTAATGTGAAGTTGTATTTGGTATTGCTGTTTAATAAGGGAGCTGGATCTACATTGTGAATATTCAGAACCACATTCGTTGTATCATAAAATTTAAAATACTTGTCATACGTATATGTTCCCGAAATGAGATTGCCAAGTGTGTCGGATATTACCTGAAAATAAATAGCGTTCTCTTTAACGCTTCCATCTTCCCATGTGAACAGTGGTTCTATGCCAACGGAACTGACATTCACAAGCTCAGGAGCATATTGGCTTGGTTTTGAGTTGAGCTTAATATGTATGGCACGGCATATATGAAGCACATTGCCAACTTTGTAAGTTACAATTCCCCATACATCCTTTTTTGTGTCTCTGTTCTTAAATCTCCACAGATAGCCGTTAAATACCGGCTCATCCTGTAATTTCTTTTCATTGAATTTAGAATATTCTGTAATGCTTATGTCAATTGTTTCTGATTCAAAATATCTGAATTCGCAGGCTCCGGGAATCGGATAGAAAAAAACAGAAGTAGGATATGCTTTGTCTTCCATAAACCCTTTTTGTCCACCCATAGCACAGGCAATAAGTTCGGAAGAAATAGTGAAATCTGAATTTTGAGAAATATAACCCTCCAATGTGCCAGGAACAGCACTATCTTTTTTGCATCCTGCAAGAATTGTTATTAATAGCACGGATATTACTGAATATTTCATCATTTCCCTCCCCCGAAAATAAGATCACTACTTGTATAGCTTCCCCCGTAATTATCTGCAAGTGTTTTTACTTGTTTCAAAGCATCAATAAATTGTTCATCCTCCAATTCTCCAAAAGGATGTGTAAATACCGACCACAAATACCCATTGTAAATAGCGTATTTGGCATCCAATGCCTTATCAAAGTTGGCCGACAACAAAACGATCAATTCATTTTTCTTTATTTTTTTCTCCTCGATGATGGCCGAGATAATTCTCATTCTGTTATGCGTTTCATCGGTAACAATAATGATGTACCTGTTCTCAAATTTTAATTCCCAATAACCAAGCTGTGATTTTATCACTTCTGCTTGCTGCTTAATCAGTTTATCTAATCTCAGGTTATTGATGGTATGGTTAGGAATGTGTACAACATTCGTGTCTCCGGCAGCATTTGTTGAAAAAGAAATTATAGTCAATAAAAAAATTGCGGCCAGTTGGATTGAGAAAATATTTTTGAAAGACATTTTGTAATTTTTATAAGTTTAATTACCGGAGATATTTTATTCCCAAATTATAGGTTTGACCAGCCCCACCATTCATAGAAGCAAAGAAATTGGTATATAATAACTCTATACTGAGATGGCTGGTAAGTTGGTATTTACCTCCGAATCCAAATTGAGAATAGAAAGAAGAAACGTAATAATATTTTGTGGCAGCACCGTTGTTGTCTTGCGTTATACTTCCGAATGTAGGGGCATATTGAATCATTCCATACAGTGTTGATTTTTTTGTGGGAAAATAACTCAGAAAGAAACTTACAGGTGTTGAAAGTGAAGATGTTTTTTTCTTGTTAAAAGCGTACTTGGTGCTGTCTTTGGCAAATCGGAATAAGAGATCAGCTTCCGTAAAAATTTGAAACTTTTTACCTATTGATTTGTCAAAGAAAAACTGGTTCCACCAGGTATAGCGATTGTAATCGAGCCAAGGTTTTTTAGTTGTATCAGCTTCCAAATCTTTCGCCACAGGAATCCAAAATGCACTTTGTATGGAAAAATGTGTTTGTCGTTTAAATGGACTTATCTTAATCTTTGGTCCTAATGAAGCAAGTGCTGTTCTTTGGTAGATTGTATTTTCAAAGCGGAATAAATTGAATGCAGACTTTGATTCGTTCGTATCTATTCTCACTGATTTGATATTTATGTCCAAACCAACATTTATTCTTGATGATTTGGAAATACCATAATTAAACTGAATTAAACCGCCATAATAACTGGCTCTTTCGCGAAGGTCGATCAATTCTTTTTTATTATTACGGTAAGCTGTTTGTGTATATAGATTATTGAAAAATTGAATCTCAAACTGATTTTTCTTTAACAAAACAGAAGGAGTATATGCCTGAACATTAGAAATGTTCTTTGCAGGATCAAAGGGTTGTTCAGTATTGCCTGAAACAAATTCATTCAATGACCAATCATACGTATAATAATCTACTTTGTAGTCTTCAGGAATTCTACTTTCACGGTACTTATTAATAAACCCGATAACAGTTGATCCATTTTGCTTGAAATCTGGCTCATACCATTTGAATATTTCTGAAAGGAGAACTTTCTTTTCAGCATCATTTACTTTGATGAAATTATTGTTGTTAAGGGCAGTTTTCGTCTGCGTGTCCATTTGCTGTTCGAGTTTATCAGACACATAAGCAAAGTTAGTTATGGGAGGGCATCCCAAAGCTCCGCATACCAACACAAAATGAAAACGGGCATCTTTATAAACAGGCCGCAATTCCTTGTTTTCAATTTCATCCAATGTTATTTTTTTTCCACCTATTTCATGCTTAATGCCGTCATAAAATCCGGCAATATCCATTGGTGATTTTACCGGATACTTATCAACCACATTTTTGATTGCAAGAATATTGTAAGCATTAATCAGGAATGATTTTTTTTCATTCTCTGATAGGGATTCCATTTGAATATTTTTAATTTGAATTGTTAAGCTGTCTAAAGCTTTTCTATCAGCATGAATCGCTGCATAATTTACCAATCCATCACTTACAAAACGATTTAAAAAACTGTTTGCTGACGATAAGAAAGCCTCTGTTTTATTTTGAGAATATCCGATATTGAAAGAGAAAACAATACCAAGTGCTAAGCAAATTCGTTTAGTATAACCCATGAACCTGAAATTTAGGCTCCAAAGAAAATGATACCTTAACTATTAATTTGTCGCCTGGAAGACAAAATCACTAAAAGCCAATTAATTACTTTGTAAAGTCCTAAATAGTTTTATTTCATAAATGCTTCAATCGTATAGAATTTTAGTTGCATTATTGCTCGCAGCCATAGCTGTTAGCTGTGGCAATGACCCCGAAAATTATTCTCAGGAATATAGCAAACAGGTTTATCATGCTTCTATAAGCAAGGATAGCATACCCATAAAAAAAGAGGAGTATGTGAAGCAACACTATTCCAACGGAAACCTAAAATCGGAAGGGTGGCTAAAAAATGGTAAGAAAAATGGTTACTGGAAATACTATCAGGATAATGGGCAAATAGCAGAGCAGGGTAATTACATGGGTGATAAAAAGGATGGATGGTGGGAAGAATATCTTGGAAATGGTAATACCTGTTGCATTGGAAATTATCAAATGGATAAGAAAACAGGCTACTGGAGATATTATTATCCTAACAAGAAACCATTTAAGCTGGGTAATTATGTGAATGATTTAATGAGCGACTGGTGGCAGGAATTCAGGGATGATAGTACACTTGTTTGTCAGGGGCAATACTCCAACGGAAAGAAACAAGGTTGCTGGATGTATTACTATCCCAATGGAAAAGTTCAGAGACAAGGAGATTATAGCAATGATAACATGAGTTGGTGGTGGAAAGAATATGATGAGCAGGGCAATTTAATGTACGAAGGAAATTATAGCAATGGGATAAAAGAGGGATATAGCAAGACATATAGAAAAGGAATATTACAGAGCGAAGGCGCTTACGTTAATGGAAAACAAAAAGGGTCATGGAAATTTTATGATGAAAATGGCAAAATGATTAGCATTCAAGATTATGGAGATTATGACTGAAAAGAAAAAAATTGTCGTTATCATTCCCGCATTTAATGAGGAGAATTCTGTTGGAAATGTTTTGAGGGAAATTCCCAAAGAGCTTGTCAGCGAAGTTGTGGTAGTAAACAATAATTCAAATGATAAAACCAAAATAAATGCTCAAAAAGCCGGAGCCACTGTTCTCGATGAGAAAAGACAAGGCTACGGTTATGCTTGCTTAAAGGGCATTGAATATGTAAAAGAAAAAAAATCTAACCCCGATATCATTGTTTTTATTGATGCCGATTATTCTGATTACCCGGAAGAGATGAAGGATTTGATAAAACCAATCATTGAACAGGATTATGATATGGTAATCGGCTCCAGGGCACTTGGTAACAGGGAGAGAGGTTCTATGACACCACAGCAGATCTTTGGAAATAAACTGGCAACGGGCTTAATGAAATTTTTGTATGGAGTTAAATATACAGATCTCGGCCCATTCAGGGCAATAAAATTTGATAAGTTGCTGGAATTGGAAATGAGAGATACAACCTATGGATGGACAGTTGAAATGCAATTAAAAGCAGCTAAGAAAAAGATGAAAGTAACTGAGATAGCCGTTAATTACCGAAAGAGAATAGGGTTTTCTAAAGTAAGTGGAACAGTTAAAGGAACAATAATGGCAGGGTATAAAATCATTACCACCCTTTTAAAATATGTTTAGACCATGAAAAAGTTATTCTCTATTTTATCGTTTTTTCTGTTTGTAACGGCAGGATTTTCACAACTTAGAATTGATTCTTCTTTCCCTTTTCAAACCGACCCTGCAAAAAAATATTCCCTTTACATTCCTTCAAATTATTCTCCTTCAGTCCCGCATAGATTAATGTTGGCTTTTCATCCCTATAACACATCACGGTGGGATGGGAAATCGTGGTGCGATACTTTAAAAGTGTTCGCTGAAACAAACGGATTGATTCTCGTTAGTCCTGATGGGGGTGTAGATGGTAAGATTGATGATCCGATAGATACTGCATTTACTTCCGCACTACTTGATTCAATGAATGTTTGGTACAATATAAACCCGATGAAAATTTATGTGATGGGATTTTCCTGGGGTGGTAAAACAACTTACACTTACGGGCTGTATCATTCAAAAAGGTTTGGAGGATTTCTACCTATTGGCGCAGCGATCAATGGTACAACTGAAGTAACAGGATTGCTTCAAAACTCAACAAGCAAACCGATTTATATAGTTCATGGTTCACTTGACAGCCCAACAATTCGCTTTTATCCGATTCGGGATTCGTTAATTAATCGTAATGCTATTGTTAATTACACCTTTATGCCAGGTGTGGCGCATACCATTGATTTTCCTAACCGAAATCAAATACTAAGTGTTGCTTATAAATGGATTGATTCGGTAAACTGTGCAAATATTGCAAGCGGGATAAATATTAATTCCGCTTTTAATAGTCAGATACAATTGTACCCATTACCACTTCACAAAGGAGAATCGTTAAACGTAAATTATATTTCTCCTTCCAAAACAAATGTTCGATACTTTATCTATGCCTCAAACGGTAAAGAAATGACTTCAGGAACCATTATTGCGAATGAGGGTAAAACACCAATCTCACTCCCTACCAATAAGTTTTCAGTCGGAGTGTATATTATTAGATTTAGTGAGCAATCGGGGGAAACTTCAAAAAAAATAACCATTACAGATTAAACGATAAAACCATGTACAAATTATTTCTTAATAGCATCTTAATATTAGCCTTTAGTTGCTCCTCATCTTCAGTTAAAGAAGAAAATACAAAGTCAGGCAATTTTTCTCCATCAGATGATTTTAACTCCTATTGGTACAATGGCAAAGCTGAAATAACGAGCTACAAACTCCAGCAAGCACGTTATGGAGAAATGCACGAAGGTTCAGCCGTAACCATATTTGTAACGGAAGATTTCTCAGCCAGTAAGCATGTAAAATTGGATAACCCGCAAAGTGCCGGTAATGATGCGGTGAATGTTTTAAAGCTTAATCTCACCAAAAAATTTAATACAGGGATTTATCCTTATTCCATGATGCTATCTGTATTTAAGCCTGTAAATACAAGCAAATGGGAGCATTTAATAAAACTAACGGCATCCTCTCAGGAATGGTGCGGACACACATTTACACAAGTAGATATCGGAAAGGATAAAACAAAAGCAAAATTATATTCTTACTTTGAAAGTGAAGGAGACCAGGAGAAAGAACTCCCCTTAGTTTGGATGGAAGATGAAATATGGACACAGATACGTATCAGTCCATCGGGACTGCCGATAGGAAATATAAAAATGATTCCGGGTTTATTGCAGCAACGTCTGCTACACAGCAATGTTCAGGCGGAAGAAGCAATAACCTCACTAAGCAAGATTTCTGAAACACCGTCATGGCTTGGCACTGAGAAACAATTAATGAGTTATTCCATTCAATACAAAAATCAACAGCGAATGCTTACCATTTATTTCAGTGAAAATTTTCCCCATGCCATTGCCGGATGGGAAGAAAGTTATCCCGATGGTTTTGGCAAGGATAAAAAAGTATTGACAACAAAAGCAGTAAAGGATAAAACCTTAATTATTGATTACTGGAATCACCACAACAACAGCGATGCTGCATTGCGAGATTCTCTCGGATTGAATTAGGAATGATAAAGAAACCCATTTCTCCAATAGCATTTTATTTAGCTCTCAGCCTCTCGCTGGTTGGATATATATTACTTGGTTACTTTACAGAACGTACAAATTTCACGCAGCTAATTACTTTATTTGGATTATTATTTTTCGGATACTTTTATCTTGCTTCAGCAAATCTGAATGAAAATTTCATTAAACAGGGCATCACATTTTCTATTTTATTTAGGTTGTCTTTGCTGTTTATGTTGCCCAATCTTTCGGATGATTATTTCCGGTTTGTATGGGATGGAAGATTATCGGTACACGGTATTAATCCCTTTGTTGTAATGCCTTCTTCCTTTATTGATTCGGATCAGGCTATTTCCACAGGTCTGAATAGGGATTTATTTTCTTCCATGAACTCGCAAGGATATTATACCATTTACCCTCCGGTGTTGCAATTTATCTTTTGGGTATCGGCACAATTGTTTCCATCCAATATTTTGGGAAGTGTTATTGTTATGAGATCATTTATTATTGCTACCGAAATAGGAAGTGTTTTTCTCCTGTTTGCTATTCTGAAAAAATTAAAACTACCATCTAAAAATATATTATTGTATGTGTTAAATCCCCTTGTTATAGTTGAATTGAGTGGAAACTTACACTTTGAAGCCCTGATGATTTTTTTTCTGCTTTTTTCTGTTTATCTTTTATTGAACGAACAATTTGTATTTTCAGCGATAGTTTTTTCATTCGCCATTTGCTCCAAACTATTGCCCTTGATGTTTCTCCCTTTGCTTCCGAAACAAATTGGCATGAAAAAAAGCATGGTATTTTATTCCATTTGTGGAGTTACAACGCTTCTTCTTTTTATCCCGTATATCGATGAACAGTTCGTAAGCAATATTTCTTCAAGCATTAATCTTTACTTTCAAACATTTGAGTTCAATGCAAGTATTTTCTACGTTGTAAGATGGGCGGGATTTAAAACACTTGGTTACGATGTAATCGGCACAGCTGGAACAATATTGTCTGCCATTGCAATGTTGGCAATCCTTTCAATATCCTTTTTTCAGAAAGAGAAGGTTTCGCTTTTCAAGGCGATGTTATACTGCATTACTATTTATTTTGCATTTGCCACAATAGTTCATCCCTGGTATATTTCAACACTTGTAGTGCTTTCCGTATTTACTTCTTTGAGGTATCCTTTAATTTGGTCGGCATTAATTGTGCTGACCTATTTTACATACCGCAGTATTCCGTATTTAGAAAACTTGCTGATTGTAACTATTGAATACGCAATACTGACCATTTTTTTTATCTATGAGTGGAAGAGAAAACGTGTTGTGTGATGAAACAAAAAGTGTAATTTGTGTGTAAAAAACACAAATTACACATGTAAGAAATAATCAAAAAAATGTATATTTGTACTATGTATGAACAATGCCTTCCAAACATGCGTGGTTGTAGAGAGAGAGAGAAAAGCTGCGCTTATAATATTTTTTTTG
>JBFWYJ010000048.1:0-12828 GCA_050186555.1 Bacteroidia bacterium | reverse complement strand
GTTTAACCGGAGAAATTCGTCCGGTTAGCAAAATAGACCAGCGTATAAGCGAAGCGCAAAAACTCGGCTTCGAAAAAATAATTATCAGCGGCTTTAATCTTAAAGGATTAGAAAAGGGACAGTTTAAAATTGAGGTTATCGCTGCAAATAAAATAGAAGAGGTGTTTCAATTGTTATTTGGCGGAGGATAAATTCATCACTCTAAAACAGCTATTTATCTACGTATAGTTCTAAACATCTAATTGCTTGTAATTTAACTAATCTGCTTTTGTGATTTAAAGTATTTTTCATTATACTTGGTATTATGAAACAGGTACTCGCTATAGCTATTTTTGGCGTGTTTTTATTAAATGCACTAATTAGTAATGTTTCATACAAACCATTAGATAGCAAGAATGGTAATGAACCGATTAGTAAAAGGAAAGTAACTTCAGAAAAGTTTGATTTGTGTGCGGATGTAATTGGTGTTACTCACCCAAATGCTGATGTGAGTGTAAATTACGTATTCGATAAGCAGTTATACGAGTATGGATGTGAAAATCTTAGTCAGGTAAAATTTTGGAGAGACATAATGAACCTTACTAAAGACATGGCTATTATTAATGTGGCTAATTATCGTCATCAAGTTTTGTGCTTGCCAGTAAAGGAGTGGAATGAAATGGATGAACTAACGAAATGTAACTTAAAAGACAGTGTTAGAACAGTTTTTGAATTGGATTCTTCACACAGTATTTACATGACATCCGGAAAGAAGTTTTTTTATGATTTTGATAATGCATTTAAACAAATAGAAAGAGGGATTAATGCATTTATCGAAAATGGAGTTGATCCTTGGTATGCGCAATCCATTCTGTTAATTGAAAGTCCAAATAAGTTGCAAAAATCAAACGCAGGAGCATATGGCCCATTTCAGCTTATGAAAGGAGTTGCAAGAATGTACGGTCTAAAGGTAAGCAGGAGTCTTGATGAAAGAGCGGATTTTGACAGAGCCGCTTTTGCAGCCAGTAGCTTGATTAAGAACATTTGTATTCCAAAAACTATTGAAATTCTTGACACGCTCGGCATTAGTGATTATAACCAGCATGATTTGTGGTTTAGACTTTTGGTGATGCACACTTACCATGCAGGAGCCGGCAACGTGAAGGCCGCACTTAATAAGATTCAACCCCAACAAGGCGGAATGGATTTGATTCAGCAGCTATGGTTTACTGAAACAAAGCACTTTAAATCTGCGTCTCAGAATTACTCCCAACTGGTTATGGCAGCGCATTTGGAAATGAACAAGCGTCTGGGTCTGGAAGCGGACAATAGTATAGAGATTTCTTCGAACTAGTTTAACCTACTGATATTCTATTTGTTATATTGATTCACTTCAACCAAATCACAAGTGTCGGTTAATAATTTGTACCTTACTTGGAATTATTCAAATTCCAAAAACTAATTTTTTTATTTAATTTAGAGTTTGGCTAGATGGTGAGCAAGTATAAATACTCAATAAAGAATATTGCATTAATTGCTTTTGCGCTGGCAATTACATGTGTTAAAGCCGGCCATGATAATTCTGCGTCAATAGGAGAGGACCCAAAACCTATCAAAGCGATTAACGTTAGTGAATTGGCAAAAGACGAGGCGATTAAATGTACCAGAGCAGAACTTATGACAAAGGAGTTCGTTGTGGTTGGAGATAAAAGTTTTCCCGAATTACTTCGTATAACTTTTCAGGATTTAGAGCGTGGTAGCAGAGATATCATCCTTCAAAAGAAAATTCAAAACAATGACGAAGTAAAGTTTAGCTTTCCTCACGAATTAATTAAAGATACCGAAATGGCGGTCTTGATTGTAATGAAAGGCGAACAGATGTTTTTTAAAAAGATTGACATTATACAAGAATAGAAAAAGCCCCGAATTATCGGGGCTTTTTCTTTAATGCTGAATAATTAGTTTTCCTGTTTCCTGCGTGTTGCCTTCGCTTGTAATTTCATAAAAGTATAGCCCTTCTTCTAAGTTCGAAAAATCGATAACGGTATTTTCATCAATAACTGAATAAGTATTTAGTACTTTTCCTGTTATATCGCTAATGTTAATATAAACATCTTTTAGTGTAGTAAATGATTTTGAACTAAAGTTAACTAAGCCACTTGATGGAATTGGAAAAACTTTAGAATTCAATGAAAGCGAATTCTTTTTAAGGCCGGTAATAATTTGGTTTAATGGTAGCCTAACAATTTTTGATCCAACCATAGTATTTACACCTGCAACAATAAATGTACCTGAAACGGTTACATGTTTCATCAAATATTCAAAATTGGAATAATTTAAACCACTATTACTTTTTTGCCAATTTAATCCGCCATTTAATGTATAAACAAAACCTGAATCTGTAGCCGCAAAAATTTCATTAGCAGAGTGAATATAAAATTCATTTATTCCAATAAAGTTAGAATTATTGCCGATATCATAAACGCTTGTCCAGGTTGCTCCATTATCAGTAGATCTGCAGATTTTTCCGCCATAAGTACCTGCAATCATTCCTCCACTAACAGGCGCAAAACAAAGAACGCTCTTATGGGGTGCTTGAGTTGGCATGCCACTTGAGGTGTTAGTAAAAGTTTGACCATTGTCTGTAGATTTAATAACACCGTTTGCCGTTGTACCACCAAACAAAGCACCGTTAACGCTGGCGATGTTATTAATAATTGTTTGGGTAAATGAAGATTTTAATGCCCAACTGGAACCATTTAAAGTAAAAATTTTAAATCCTGCCCCGCTAATAGGACTTGTTGCTGCATACACTGTTCCACCATGCACCGTCATTCCTTTTATTACATCTGTTGCGCCAAATGCACCGCTCATGTTTGTCCAATTATTACCTGTTGTGCTTACATATACTGAATTGCTTTTGTAGGCATATAAGCTACCGTTGTGCAATACCCCAAATTCTAAACCTGCACTAGGAACACCTGTATTACTGTTAGTCCAATTGTTTCCGTTGTCGCTTGATTCAAAAAGTCCGGAGTTAAAGGCGTCACTCGCATAAACTTTAGAGAAGGCTGAGTACACATCTATTGATGTGTTGTTTGACGTGCTCGACCATTGCGCAAAACATGTCGCTGTGGCAAATAAAAGGAAAATTGATAAATGTTTTTTCATAGATAATGTTTTAAAACCTAAATGTATAGAAAATACCGATTCAATATTATAGTTAAGATTAAGTTTAAAGTAGATCGTTGGCTAAATTAGCTAGCTCACTTCTTTCACCTTTTTCCAAAGTAATATGTGCATATAAGGATTGGCCTTTAACTTTATCAATTAAATAACTTAATCCGTTACTCTGAGTGTCCAGGTATGGTGTGTCAATTTGGTAGATGTCACCTGTAAAAACAATTTTAGTGTTTTCGCCGGCTCGACTGATAATAGTCTTTACTTCGTGCGGTGTTAAATTTTGAGCTTCATCCACAATAAAAAACACATTGCTTAAACTACGGCCTCTGATATAGGCCAAAGGACAAACGACCAGTTTTTCGTTTTCAACCATGTCGTTTAATTGTTTGAATTCTTTTTCCTTTTCGGTAAATAAACTTCGGATGAATTTAAGATTGTCCCAAAGCGGCTCCATGTATGGATTTAATTTACTATTTACATCGCCGGGAAGATAACCAATGTCTTTATTGCTAAGAGGAACAATAGGGCGTGCCAAATAAATTTGATGGTAATTTCTCCTTTGCTCTAATGCGCCGGCCAATGATAACAAAGTTTTTCCGGTACCTGCAACACCTTGTATACTGACTAACCTAACAGCAGGATTCATAATGGCATCCAATGCAAAAGTTTGTTCTGCATTTTTTGGTATAACACCAAAAGCAGATGTCTTTACAACTCTAGAAATATTATTTTCATCAACATCGTATCTGGTTAATACGCTCTGGTTACCATTCTTTAGTATATAATAATGGTTCGGAATGATTTCATTTTTCTTTAAGACATCTTCTGCTTTACAAAAACCATTATTATAAATACTGGTAATTACTTCAGGTTTAACTTTGTGCTTTTCGCTTCTGCCGGTGTAAAGCTCATCTATTGTTTCAATTTTACCGGTTTGATAGTCTTCTGCAATTAAGCTAAAGGATTTTGCTTTAATTCTAAGGTTTATATCCTTGGTAACTAAAACTACTTTTCTGTTTGGGTGCTTTTCAGCAACATATAAAGCAGTATTTAATATACGATGATCCGCCTTTTTATCTGCAAAAATTCTTTCTGCATTCACCTTACTGTCAAAGTGCATTTCAATTTTAAACATTCCTCTGCTCGGGCCATTTATTGGTGTCCACTCTTGAAGCGAACTGGTTCCGCTTAAAGAGTCTATGTATCTTGTGAATTCACGCGCTGCAAAGTTCTTTGTGTCATTCCCTTTTTTGAAATTATCAAGTTCCTCTAATACGGTTATAGGAATAACAACATCATGCTCTGCAAAATTTCGAATGGCAGTATGATCGTAGATAATTACAGAAGTGTCTAAAACAAAGATTTTTTTTGGTCCTGAACTGGATTTCTTTTTTGGGCGGTTTCTTTTAATCATGTAAATGAACTTTTGCTTAAAATTATAGTAATATTCCAAAAAAGAGCTTATTCTTCGGCAATGATATAAACAAGTTAATGTGGATTTTCAAAAAGCTGTAATTATCAACACTTTTCAACATTAGAAGGCTTGTTGGCGCAAAATTTTACCTTTGTTTTTTATACTAAAATGGGACTGGACAAACCGATAAAAACTGCTTTAATATCTGTCTTCTATAAAGATAATTTGGAACCTGTCATTAGAGAATTAAATGAACTTGGTGTTCAAATCATCTCGACGGGTGGAACACTTAATTTTATTGAAAAAATGGGTGTTAATGTTATTCCCGTAGAATCGCTAACTAATTATCCTGAAATTTTTGGAGGAAGGGTTAAAACACTTCACCCTGCTATATTTGGCGGCATTCTAAACAGAAGAGATAACGAAACTGATGTACTGGAGAAAGGGCAACATCAAATTAATGATATAGACCTGGTAATAGTTGATTTATACCCATTTGAAGAAACGATTAACAGTGGAGCTTCCGAACAAGATATTATTGAAAAAATTGATATTGGCGGCATTTCATTAATAAGGGCTGCAGCAAAAAACTTCAAGGATGTATTGATTGTTTCGTCAAGGAATGAGTATCCGGAATTATTGAAAATATTAGAAGACGGAAAAGGAATTACTTCTATTGAACAAAGAAAGCGAATGGCGGCGAAAGCCTTCGCCACTTCTTCGCATTACGATTCTGCAATCTATAATTATTTTAATCAAGATTTAAACTTATTAGAACAGAGAATAAGTTTAAATAATGGCATGCAATTGCGTTATGGAGAAAATCCTCATCAAAAAGGATTTTACTTTGGCGACATGCAGGCCCTATTTGATAAACTGAACGGCAAGGAACTGTCTTATAATAATTTATTGGATGTTGACGCAGCTGTAATGCTTATGCATGAATATTCAAACAGCACCCCAACTTTTGCTATTTTGAAGCACAACAACGCATGCGGTATAGCTAGCCGCGAGAAGCTTGTTGATGCTTACAAGACTGCATTAGCATGCGACCCGGTTTCTGCGTTTGGAGGAATTCTAATTGCAAATACTCAAATAGATGAAGAAACTGCCAATGAAATAAACTCTTTGTTTTGTGAAGTAGTTATTGCGCCTGACTTTTCACCAAAAGCTTTGGAAATTCTAAAAAGCAAACCAAACAGAATTATTCTAAAACAGAAGAAAACGAAACTGCCAAATAGCTTAATGAGAACTTTATTGAATGGGGTTATTGTTCAGGATAAAGACACAAAAACAGAAACGGCAGCAGATTTAAAAACAGTTACAAACAAATCGCCAAATGGCAATGAAGTGGATGATTTACTATTCGCGAACAAACTGGTAAAACATACTAAATCAAACACTATTGTCCTTGTTAAGGATAATCAACTTTTAGCTAGTGGCACAGGTCAAACATCCAGGGTTGATGCTTTAAGGCAGGCAATTGAAAAAGCAAATAATTTTGGATTTGATTTGAAGGGTGCTGTTATGGCTAGTGATGCGTTTTTCCCATTTCCGGATTGTGTTGAGATTGCGAACAAGGCAGGTATCACAGCAGTTATTCAGCCCGGCGGATCAATTAAGGACAAAGACAGTATAGAATATTGTAATCAGCATGGCATGTCAATGGTTTTTACAGGAATAAGACATTTTAAACATTAAAATAGAACCATTAAGGAATTTTTACGTAAACGAAACATAATATGGCACTGTTAGATTTTTTGACTCAGGATATTGCAATTGATTTGGGAACAGCAAATACAATTATCATTCACAATGATAAGGTTGTTGTTGATGAACCCAGTATCGTTGCTGTTGACAGAGCCACACAGAAGGTAATTGCTGTTGGACGCGCAGCACAAATGATGCATGGTAAAACCCATGAAAACATAAAAACTATTCGCCCACTTAAAGATGGTGTAATTGCAGATTTCCAGGCAGCAGAAGAAATGATAAAAGGGATGATTAAAATGATTAATCCCGGAAACAAGTTCTTTAAACCTTCTCTCCGAATGGTTATTTGCATTCCAAGCGGTATTACAGAGGTAGAGAAACGTGCCGTTCGAGATAGTGCGGAACATGCAGGTGCAAAGGAAGTTTATATGATTCACGAACCTATGGCCGCTGCAATTGGTATGGGTATAGATGTTGAAGAGCCAATGGGAAACATGATTATTGACATCGGAGGAGGTACATCAGAAATTGCAGTTATAGCATTAGGAGGGATTGTCTGTGATAAATCAATCAGAACTGCGGGAGATGATTTCAATGCAAATATTGAAGAATATATGCGTCGCCAACATAATATTTTAATCGGAGAAAGAAGTGCAGAACGCGTAAAGATTGAGGTCGGTGCTGCAATGACAGAGATAGAAAACCCGCCTGCAGATTTCGCTGTACAAGGAAGAGATTTAATGAGCGGTATTCCTAAGGAGGTTTATATTTCTTATGTTGAAATAGCTCATTGTTTAGATAAATCAATTTCAAAGATTGAAGAAGCAATCTTAAATGCATTGGAAATGACACCTCCCGAATTAGCTGCCGATATATATAGAAAAGGAATTTACATGGCCGGCGGAGGCTCACTCTTACGTGGATTAGATAAACGTATTTCCATGAAAACAAAATTGCCGGTACATGTTTGTGAAGATCCGCTTCGTGCTGTAGCTAGAGGCACAGGTATTGCACTCAAAAATGTTCATAAATTTCCGTTCCTTATTAAGTAACAGCGGCATTACTTATTAGCTTTATTGGAATTACCTTATTTGTTTAACGATTAAGTTTTAAAAACTTGCGTAGTCTATTTGCCTTTTTATACAAGCATCACTACTTTTTTATTTTCCTTGCCGTTGAATTAATTTGTTTTTGGTTAATGTCAAAGGGGCATAATTATCAAGCCTCTCATATTATCAACTCGTCAAATAGAGTGTCTGGTAATATTTATCAAGCTGCCGCTAATACAAAAGAATATTTCTCGCTTAGAACCGAGAATGAACTTCTGGCTGCGGAAAATACAGCATTAAAAAATTTACTTAAGCAGAATTTTATATTAACGAAGCAGAACCCTAAGAAAGATGAAAATACTGAACGTAAAAGACAATATTATTATTTGAACGCTAAAGTAATCAATGCAACAGTTAACAGCAGAACAAACTATTTGACCATTAATATTGGAGCTTCAAGTGGTGTTACCAGAGATATGGCTGTATATTCTTCCGAAGGGTTAGTTGGAATTGTAAAAGACGTTTCAAACCATTTCGCAAGTGTTATGAGCATTCTCCATAAGGATACCAGAATAAATTGTATGCTGAAAAAAGACGGAAGTTTTGGACCCTTGATTTGGGACGGTGAAGATTACAGATACTGTTTACTCACGGACATCCCAACCCACGCAAAAATTAAGGAGGGCGATACGGTTATTACCAGCCATCTTTCCGGGATCTTTCCGGAAGGAATAATGGTTGGTGTTGTAGAAGAGTTTGAGAAAAAGCAAAATGAACCTTTTTATACCGCAAGAGTTAAATTAAATATTGATTTTAAAAAAGTAAACCACGTATATGTGGTAAGCAATAAGTTTAAGCAAGAAAAAGATTCATTAGAACAAATATCTCAAATCCACGATGACAAATAAGTTATTATTAAATAGTTTAAGATTTGTTTTTCTGATTCTTTTGCAAGCATTAGTAGTGAAGAACATCAATTTCGGAATGTATCTAATCCTATTGCCTTACATATTGATTATTCTATCACTTCCTTTTGAAACTCCAAAATTACTGGTGCTTGGACTGTCTTTTTTTACCGGCTTTACAATGGATATTTTTTACAGCACGCCAGGTCTCCATGCTTCCGCCTGCAGCTTTATGGGTTTTGCAAGACACTATATAATGGCACTTGTTGCGCCAAGAGATGGTTATGACGAGTCGCAACACCCTTCAATCGAAGTAATGGGTTTCGAATGGTTCGCGAAATACGCCGGTATCCTTATATTCATTCACCACTTAGCCTTTTTCTTTCTGGAAACATTTAGGCTGAACGAAACTTTTCACATTCTATTCCGTACGCTACTTAGTACATTAGGCACATTCGTTCTTGTTGCTCTATTGCAGTACTTATTTAACACTAATAGATTTAGGAGGAAATGAACACTTCCGGCACGCATTTAAGTAATAGAAAGTATGTTATTGGCGGCTTCTTTATCCTGGTTGCAATTATTTATTGTGTCAGACTTTTCTATATTCAAGTAGTTGATGATCAATATAAGCTTAAAGCAGCGAGTAATGCTTTTAGAAATTTAGTGGAGTATCCTGTTCGCGGATTTATTTATGACAGAAACGGAAAGCTTTTAGTTTACAATGAGCCATCGTATGATTTAATGGTTATTCCCAGAGAAGTAAAAGGTTGTGATACCATAGCCCTTTGCGAAATATTGCAAATAACTAAAGATGATTTTTTGAAAAAAATAAAAAGGGCATGTCAACACCCAAATTCACCAAGAAAACAAAGCATTTTCGAAAAGCAATTATCTAAAGAAACCTATGCCGTTTTGCAGGAAAAGCTATATCGATTTAATGGTTTCTTTGTTCAGAAAAGAACTGTACGAAAGTATCCCAGGCCAATAGCGGCACACTTATTAGGTTACGTTGGTGAGGTAAGCAAGAATAAAGCAGCAAAGGACCCATATTATGAAGAAGGCGATTATATTGGTATAAGCGGAATAGAAAGAAGTTATGAGGAGGCTTTGCGCGGCACGAAAGGCAAACAGATTGCTATTACAAATGTACATAACCGTATAGTTGGTAAGTACATGAATGGAAAGTACGATACCATTGCCATCCCCGGCCAGCCGCTTTATTGCACAATCGATATTCCATTACAAGAGTATGGCGAAAAACTAATGAGCAATAAAAGAGGAGCAATTGTTGCAATTGAACCTTCAACAGGGGAAATATTATGCCTGATTTCAAGCCCTTCTTACAATCCAAACCTATTAGTTGGTGGCAAGGAGAGAGCAAAGAATTTTGCAATGCTCTACAAAGACTCTATTAACGTGCCTCTATTTAATAGAGCATTACAAGCAATGTACCCTCCCGGATCAGTATTCAAATTAATCGACGCTCTCATTGCTCAGAATGAAGGTGTTTTAGGAGAAGGAACTTATTACCCTTGTGCAAGGGGTTATCCACCTATGGGTGGAAAACCAAAATGCCACCCTCACGGCCCGGTGGATCTAAGAAATTCTATTGCTCAATCCTGTAATTCATATTATAGTTACGTGTTCAGATCAATCGTCGATCAAAGGAAATTTGGTTCTTTTGAAGAAGGCTTTGAACATTGGCGACAACAGGTAATGTCCTTTGGTCCGGGTAGAAATTTAGGAACAGATTTACCATATGATAAACCGGGGAATGTTCCAAGTGTGAAATATTATAATAAGGTCTTCGGTAAAAATGGATGGAGAAGCAATACAATTGTGTCACTAGGAATAGGTCAGGCCGAACTAACTCTGGTGCCTTTACAAATGGCAAATGTCGTTTCAATTATTGCAAACAAGGGTTTTTATTATACACCGCATTGTATTAAGGGAATTGGTAAAGAAATGAAGGTTCGTGAAGAATTTAAAAAGAAAAATTATGTGAGCGTGACCAAGGAAGTCTATTACAACAATTTAATTGACGGAATGCAAATGTGCTTAGATGCCGGAACAGCATATCATTCGAGAGTTAAGGATATTGTTATTTGTGGTAAAACTGGCACGGCCCAAAATCCACATGGAAAAGATCATGCTGTATTTATGGCTTTTGCACCAAGAGAGAATCCAAAAATTGCAATAGCTTGTATAGTAGAAAATGCAGGATTTGGTGGAACATGGAGTGCGCCAATCGTGACTTTAATGATTGAGAAATACTTAAAGGGAATGACAGACAGGGTTGAATTAGAAAAGCGAATGATAGAGGCCGATTTGATTAATACACCGATTCAAGAAGTAAATCAATAGATGAGAGGCAGAGAGAATTCGATATTTTATGGGATAGATAGATTAACTATATTAATCTACGTGATAATGGTAATTCTTGGTTGGTTGAATATTTATGCAGCGGTGTATGACGAAGATCACAAAAACATATTTGATATCTCTCAGAAATATGGAAAGCAGTTGCTTTGGATAGGTAGTGCCGGATTAATTGCATTTGCCATACTGTTAACCGATACCGGTTTTTTCACAACATTATCATATTTGATATTTGCCATGGTATTTGCGCTAAACATTCTGGTTGTTTTTTTAGGAAAGGAAATCAAAGGCTCACATTCTTGGTTTAGATTTGGAGATTTTGGTTTACAACCCGCAGAGTTTTTTAAGTTCGCTATCAATCTTGCTCTCGCAAAATTTCTTAGCGGCAAAGAGTTGATTGCTCGTTCTGTGTTCCGGTTGAGATTAAAAGAAATCATAAAAAACTACAGAAACACGGTCATAGCTTTAGCGATAATAATTGTGCCCGCCGCAATGGTTAAAGTATTACAAGACGAAACAGGATTAGCAATAGTTTTTGTTGCGTTTATTGTTGTGTTGTACCGTGAAGGGATGTCAGTAACGTTTCTATTGATTGGAATGTTAAGCGTAACCTTATTTGTACTAGCCTTAGTTGTTTCAAATATGATTTTTTTGGTTATTGCATTGGTCATCATTTCAGCTTTTTTATTTATTATCTTTAGGAAGAATCAAAGGAACACCATTTACATACTGCTCTTCTTTACTTATTCCGTTAGTTTAATTTATGGAAGTAATTATGCGTACAATCAGTTAAAACCCCACCAAAAAAATCGAATTGACGTGCTTCTACGTCCAAACAAGGATTTAAAAGGCGTTGGCTACAATGTAGATCAGGCGAAAATAGCTATCGGATCAGGAGGTATGTGGGGCAAAGGCTATTTGCAAGGCACACAAACTAAGTATGATTTTGTTCCGGAACAGGAAACTGATTTTATTTTTTGTACAGTTGGAGAAGAATGGGGATTTATGGGAAGCGCTACAGTTGTGTTTTTGCAATTATTTTTAATATTAAGATTAGTCTTTTTAGCAGAAAGACAACGCTCTGCTTTTTCACGAATATATGGATATGGTGTTGCAAGCATTTTGTTCTTTCATTTAGCAGTAAATATTGGAATGACAATAGGCCTAATGCCTGTTATAGGTATTCCTTTACCATTCTTTAGTTATGGCGGCTCATCTTTGTGGAGTTTCACCATCCTTTTGTTTATTTTTCTAAAGCTAGATGCCAATCGACTATTAATTTTACGCTAATCTAAATTCCTATTATATTAGTAGTATATTTGTAATATGCTGCCAAAGAAAAGTAAATATGCGATTAAAGCCTTAACTGTTTTAGCTAAAGCATACATGGAGAATAAACCTGTTCGGATTAGCCATATTGCTGAAACCGAAAGAATACCAAGGAAATTTTTAGAGGCCATTTTATTAGATTTAAGAAGACAAGGATTTGTCTCAAGTAAAATGGGAGTAACCGGGGGTTATTACTTAGCTAAACACCCTGAAGAAATCATGTTGAGTAACATAATCAGAGCAACAGGTGGGCCTATAGCCATGCTGCCGTGCGTTAGCTTAAATTTCTATGAGAAATGCGAAGAATGTGTAAGTGAGGAGTTATGCAGTCTAAGACATGTTGCCTTGGAAGTAAGAGAAGCAAGCTTAAAAATATTGTCCAAAACAAGTTTATCAGACTTAATTTTTAAAGAAAAACGACTTCTTAGAAAAAATGAAAAGTGAGTATAGATAGACATTCTGCAATAAAATATTCTATATGTCCGATAGGATATAAAGAAATTTAACACTAAACCATTTGCTCAAATAATTTACGATACGTTACTTTGCCCTCGTAAAAATGAAAAAACTACAATCATATCATTTAGATGCTAAGCTTCATACTATGTGGTGTTGTATGATGCAAAGCTATAGATGGATGTGGTAAATTTTTTATGTGTGTTTAAAACTAAAAACCCTTCCATCTTATGTGAAGGGTTTTTTTATTGACTTAAATATTGATAAATGCAAAGTTTCAGAACAGAATTAGAATTGATAAATCACTCAACTAAAGCACTTGTTGAGAAAGATATTATTGAGTTAGATCAAAAGATAAGAGCTTTCAATGAAGGCAAAATTGCAGATTATAAATTTAAAAGCCTTCGTGTAGCAATAG
>JBFWYJ010000047.1:0-13173 GCA_050186555.1 Bacteroidia bacterium | reverse complement strand
CATTAAGTCTTTTAAAAAATGATAAGTAAATAAAAATCAAGTAATATATCATTGAACAGTTCTCATTCAAGTTTTTATTTCTATTGCTATCATTTTTATTGGATGGCTTTGCAAGAGAATGGGTGAATTGAATTTAATGTTCCTCAGAAATAATTAGTTAACCTAGATTTGTAGTTTTTATTCTATTAATCCCGTTCTCACTGCATAAAGCACAACACCGGCTGAATTCTTGGATTTTGTTTTTTCAAATATGTTGCGTTTGTGAGTTTCTACGGTGCGCTCACTTATAAATAAACGGTCACCAATTTCTTTATTGGTACATTGTTCGCAAATCAATAATATTATCATTTTCTCCCTCTCCGATAAAAGCGGATTAAAAGGGGATCTTTTGATATGCTCTTTCTTGACCAGTTTTTTTATTACTCTTTGAGAAATCTCATCATTAAAATATAATTCACCGGCTTTTAAATTGTAAATGGCATCAACCACTTGTTCAATGTCTGCGCTTTTCAGTAATAATCCTTTTGCGCCAAGTTCTACTAATTCAAAAATCAAATGGTCCTCATTATGCATTGTAACAACCAATGGCATAATTTCCGGGTAACAGGTTTTCAGTTTCTTAAGTACCTCAAAACCATCCATAACAGGCATTTCAACATCCAAAATAATTATATCTAATGGCCTTTTTCTCTTCAGTAGTTCATCAAATAATTCCTTTCCGTTTGAAGCCTCAAAAACTACATGCAAATCTTCATAGTCCTTTAGCAAGGCTTTCATGCCGTCTCTGAATAATTTATGATCATCCACTACTGCTATTTTAATTCTGTGCATATCAATTATATTGGAATTTGGATAACAATTTTAGCATTTTTATTGTCCGGGGTTACATAATGAATTTGGCCCTTCATTATCTGAACGCGGCTATAAATACTTTTTAATCCTAAACCTTTGTTATTTCCGGATATGATTGTTTGGACATCATTGTCATTAATCCCCTTGCCGTTGTATTCAATAATAATATCTAGTGCATTGTTCGTCTTTTTTATATCAAGCCTAACTTTAGTACTATTGCTGTGTTTAAGAATGTTATTTATCAGCTCCTTGCATACTCTATACAACTGAATTTCAAGTTTGGCTTCGAAGCGCGATTTTGAATCAATATTACTGATTAATTCAATGTTCATCACCTTAGCATCTGAAATTTGTTCTGTCAATAATTCCAATGCGCTAAAAAAGCCTAATCTACTAAGGGTAGGACTATGTAATTCATTAGAAATTGTTCTTACGTTTTCATTGATTTCAAGCAGCAGCTTGTTATTTGTTTCAATGATATCTGTTTTTTCATCAGGATTAGCATCTGATTTTTTAAGGCGAGAGTTATTTTGTTTAATAACATTAATTAAAGTACCGATTTCATCATGTAAATTTTTACTGATTTTTTCCCGCTCAATTTCTGCGATACTGATTGAAGCATCTAAAAGATTATTCTGAAATTTTAATTCCGTTTCTTTCATTTCATCTTTGTGTTTTAACACCTTTTTTTTGATACCGGATTACCGAGTATATAACAACAGACGATAGCAGGAACATTACTAGCGTTCCGAAAACAAGCGTAATGATGATATCTATTTCCTGGATGCTTTCCAAAGGCCGATGAATAATAAAGTGTAATATATGTATATGAACAACAAGTGTAATGAAAATAATGTGAAGTCTAGTAAGTGAAAATTATTAGCAAGATTTCTAATGCCAAAGATAAGTAGGGTTCCAGTATAGTATATTAGAACAGCAGTATTTATCCAAAAAAATGAACTGTTGGTAATTAGTTCATTTTTGTCAATGTCAAGCATTTGTTTAAACGCAATTATCGAAAGAATTACAAGTATTATATTTTTTAAAAGAAAACAATATTTCAACATTTGAAATAAACCTACGTGAACTATTTCCAAACCAAAAGAAATTAGGAATACAAGTAAAATTAATGACTTGAACACATTATTATATTTCGATCCTAGATAATAAATGAAATATATATTAACTAACAAAAATTCTGTGAATCCGGATAAATTGTATATGGGAATATTATTGTGGAATAATATTGCGCAAATTTTCATAACACCTTCACTAAGGAAAGCGAACGATATCAAGGCGAATGCGAATAAATGAGTTGTATCATATCTTTTTCTAAAAAAGAAACTTATGCCACTTAGAGCAAATAAGTATACTATCAATAGAAGATGGATATGATACAACATCAATCAAAGTTAGAATTTTTAGCTATTTAAGTCGTTAGAATTTCCGCAATTTGGGGGGCACGGTGAGCCCTGATCCAATACTAGCGGTTCTGTTCCTAAAATGTCATTTTCATCCGAATCTACACCAACTAAGACTAGTTCGGGAGCTCCTGTTCCCGAGTCTTCACCGTAATAAATCCGTATGCCAACACATCCGCTTTGGTCTAAAAGGTCCTGCAATTTCGCAGCACCAAAAAAGTAGCCTAATACAGGCTCATACTTTCCGGACCTGTAATTTGCTGTTAAGGTAGCGCCATCATTTAAGGAGATGAACGTTCCTTCGTTTCCATTAAAACTCATAAATTTTATTGTTAAAAGGTTAGAAAGCAATATTAAATTTAAGTGGCGGTTTTACGCCAAATAATAAAATATGTGTTTTAATAACATATTAGATTTCAAAAGAGTAGTTTGCAATGATATGTGGAAAACACGTAAATAAATCATGGTAATCCACAATCTCAAAATGCGTGTTATTCACATTGACTTAATTAAATCATAAAGTTAAGTTTGCGTAACATTCAAGCTTATTTATGAAAAAAATCTATTTATTTTTTGTCGTTGCACTTACAGTATTTTCCGCTCCTGCTGATTTATCAGCATGCGAAGGTGGAAAATGTAGCGGTTCAAAATATTGTTCTGCGTGTAAGAATTGTACAAGGTGTAAACATTGTAGTTCCGGAGGTGTTTGCGGCGTATGTTCACCTGGCAGCTTCAAAGAAAAAAAGCCGGTAAAGAAAAAGGAAAATGTAAAATCATCTGCGCAAAAGCAGAAGGTGAGTAATGTTAAAAAAAGTAAGAAATAAATGGGAAGAGATAAAGCACGTGACGATAAATTTGTCAATTGCAGTCAGGAATCTGAATTAGTATACATTTCAAGCTTATACGAGAGAAGCTTTGATGTTTTAATCTTCTTGAGAAGAGAGTGTAATTACGGCAATCTTAAGTACTCAACTCACAGAGAGGTTTATGATTTAATCAGCAGAAAGTTGGGATATCCAATGCCTAATTGAATAGAAGCAATTTCTGCTTTGGATAGGCTGTGCAAATACTTCAAGATAAATTTTATAAAAGCAAAGTTAGATGTATTGTCCCCTCTCTTAGTAGGCCGTATCTATCATGTGTCTGGAGAGGAAGATTAACTTATCTCATTTGTCGAACTTTTCTAGGGTCGGGATTTCAACAAAGCCCAACCCGCTGCGCGGCTTGTATTTTTTGTTTCCATTCTTCGCTTACAAACAAGTTTGACGCTCAGTATGAAAACAAAAAACCCATCTCCTTTCGTCGATGGGTTTTGTTGGTAGCGGGAGGAAGATTCGAACTTCCGACCTTTGGGTTATGAGCCCAACGAGCTACCCCTGCTCTATCCCGCACTATAATGCTTTTTATTAGTGCTATTTACTTTTTACTTCTGTTACCCCTGTGCTGACGAAAGCTTTGCTTTGTCAGCATCCTGACTCGCGACTCGTCGCTACGTCAGGGCTCTATCCCGCACTATAATGTTTTTAGGCTTAAATTACCCATAATTTTTTACCAAAGTATACGTAAAAGTATAACCTATATATAATCCTCCATTTAAGCCTTAAAAAATATTGCTTTTATATTTTACCATCAAAATATATTAATTTTTGATGTCAGTATTATTTGAAATCAATTTTTATTGATGTAATTGATTATTTCGGGATAATACGTTAAATTTAATTTTGGTTTAAGTAAAGTCTATTGAGATATTACAGATAAAAATTGTTCAACTAATTATTGTATAAATATCCTTGAAACGAATAAATAATAATAATGAAAAAGAAAGTAAATTTTGGAGTTTCTTAGGTAAGATTTCTTCATTAGTTATTTTATTTTTTACAATTGTCCAAATCTATAATAGTATTATAAAATCTGATTATTCAGCTAATATAATTGGAAATCATAGTATTGTTTCCTACCCTCCATCTGTTTTGGACGACAAGGAACAATTAAATAAATATATATTCTTTTTAAGGCATTATCCTATTGCTAAAAAAGAGATAGTATCAAATATACAGCTCGATTCAATAATCAAGCATTTTGCACGCGTTAATATTGATCAATTCGATTACGAATTTGAATCTAAAATTAATAAGAATGTATTAACTACGATTTGGACATTTGAATTGAAAAATGATGGAAATAAGCCTTTAGAAGATTTGATTATCATATTGCCCTTTGATGGTCAATATAAGATTATTGATCCAGATAATATAACATTGAGCGGTAGTTTTACTGACCGCATTAAATTGGGAAGCCTTAATCCTTTATTAAGTATTAAAATCACTTTATGGACAAGGAGTTATGGATCTGAAGAAATGGATATTTATGACGAGAAAAAATGTTACGTTACCCATAAGTATGGAACTTTTGATATTTCATTTCCATATCAATCAAGAGGGTTTCTCGCTTCGATTTTAAAGCAAGATTTTTTAGGCTCATTTGTTTATATTATTATATTTTTCTTATTAGGGTGTTCGATTTATCTTATTATTTATAGAGTGTATTTGAGTGATAAAAGTTCTTCTAGTAGTAATAATAATATTGAAGAAGATATTGATGAAAATTATGATTCTGACGATTCTGAAAATATTGATAATGATGAACCATTGAATTAGCTTGAATCATTAATGTATTAGGCGTATAAATTCAAATTAATTATTTTATGATATGAAAGGTATTCGATTATTAGTATTAATTGTCTTATTATTAAATCTGGATTTTTTTGCTTCAGACCGTAAACCTAGAAGTGACAAAGGCAAAACACACAAGCATTCCGCTGAGTATAATTTAAAGCATGGTATTAAGAATTCAAGTAGTAGATCCTCAACTTTAAATACTAATGAAAAAATTGGGCTTTCAATCGGAGCAGTATTAGTTGTAGGCTTTGTTGTTGTTTACTTCATTCACGAGAATAGGAGAGTTAAAAGAAGATGGAAAAGTAAGCAATAATAATTACCATGACTGATAGTTGCATTGATAAATTCAGATATGCTTAGGTTTTTAAATAGATATCAAATAGTTGAAGGGATAGAAGAAATTATCGCCGAATCCAAGGCTGAAATAATAATGATCGTACCATTTATTAAAATTTCTCCAAACATATGGAACCAATTGAAAAGTGAAGAGACATTAAGCAAAGAAATTCTACTTATTTACAGGGAGGACTCCATGAGTGTTTCAGAACGTGAAAAATTGTTATCTCTACCAAATCTTACTATGATGAGTCACCCGAACATCCATGCTAAATGTTATTTAAATGAGCATTCATTAATCATTTGCTCAATGAATTTGTATGAGCACTCTGAAAAGAACAATCGTGAGATGGGTTTCTTAGTTAATAATGACAACTATGAATACCGAGAAGTTGAAGCATATCGTGACTGTATAAAGGAAATTAGAGTTATTATAAATGCATCTAAGCTTGAGAAGAAAAGTAACAAGGTTGAACAGAACGGATTCAAATTTCAAATAATTGAACCTCCTGAAAATAATTTAAAAGAATTTGTTGATATAATAAATAAGATATTTGTGCATAAGAGATTTGTAATAGATACATCAAATAATGAAGACTATCCTGATATAGTTTGTATGCCTTATCATGAGAACATTATTGTTTCTTTAGATTATGATAATGTTGAGGATAACGAGAAAGATGTTATTGAAATCAGAAGAGTACATTGTAGATTACTGCATCGAGATGCTATTTTGAAATCTATGAATGCCCTATTCTGGAGTGAATTTCCTGAACCTAGATTTGACCAGTTTAATATATACTGGGATGATTTTAGAAAAGCACTAACTATTTATCCTAATAAGAAAAAGTATCCTCAATGGCTTGATTTAGCATTTAACCAAAGAGTAACTAAGTTTAAACAAGGTCTTGACGATGTAATTGACTATATAAAAAGTATAGAAAAGAGAATTAAATAATTCTTTTAACATTAAAATCATTGTATTTCAAAACAAACAAAAGATTCAAAATTATTTCATATCATATTGGGCTAAATTTTTTTGACATTTTATTCAAATGAAATATTTCTCATAAGGTTTAGACAATCTAAATTTCCATGAATTACAAAATTTTGCCTATCTCCTAATAGTAATCTTGCCTTTTGTAATTCCATACTCGTCATTCCTGTTCCAGTTCCTACTATTTTAAAATCAATATTCAATTCTTTTATCTTTAATCTTTTAATATTGGTTGCACCATATCCAAATCCTAGTATAAATATTTTATTAGAATCTTCTAGTAATTCTATTGCTTTGTTAAATTCATTACTTTGACCGTCTTCTTCATGTATTATCCTAATATTCTTACTTATTTCTAAAAGTCTATTCGGTTCAGTTACAACTTCGCCAAATTCTGTTTTTGTTAATGAGCCTGTATTCGTATATAAATTACCTAATAAACCATGTAAGTGAATAATTTCTATTGATTCGAATAGGAATAAGCTTAATGCTTCCTCTCTTCCAAAAGCATGTTTTATAGCTTGAAATAAATAATATTCGAGTGACCTATCATAATTAAACGTTATAATCTTTAGTTGGTTGTTCTTAAAGTCTTCGAATGACGTATTTAATTTATTCCATAAACTCCTGTACCAGTTGGAATCTAAATTGAGTATTTTATTAGGATTTTCGTGTTTTAATAATGTATAGGCAATTGACATTTTACCTATATCCAAAAAATCACGCCTGTGTTCAAGGAATAGATCTATAGAATTGAATTGAGACTTCATAAGTGATTGCCTAAAGTTTTCAATATCAGTCTTAGTAAATCCGTAATCCAATAATATTTGAACAAAAGGATTTGAAGATAATTGATCATTATCAATTTCTCTACCTTTCGTAAATGGAGATAATGAAGATTCACGAAACCTAGTATATTTCAATCCATTATAAATATCTTCAACTAATTGTCGACCACTTGGAAAACCATAAGGTTGACTTGCACCAGCTCCTAATATTAAAGTTGTTTTCTTATTAATCATTTTGAATCAAATAATTGAAGAATTAATGTAACAATTAATAATTGACCGTGCAATTTCTTCTGGTAAATACATTGTTATATCATTTTGGTTTTTGTGTGGCCAGATAGACAAATGCCACAAACCAGCAATTGTGCTAAATTCAATTACTTCATCCTCATTTTTTAATCCAATAAAGACATAATTTGATTCATTTTTATACATTCTATATTTTTTCATACTTAGTTATTTTTTACATTAATAGGTGTAATGTTTTTTAATAAATATGTAGAAATTTTAAAAAAATTAACTTTTCTAAAATTTTTTTATATCCTATCTCGAACCACCTCCACCCATCACCCCCACTTAGCTCTGACGGGAAAGGCTCCCGTCCATGTTTTATTAATCAATAAATTTTATTGTTATGATTACAATTATTGACGCTGTTGAAAGATCAAACAGCAATGGAGAGAAGTTTGTTTCTCTTATTCTAACTGGTGGGTTAGAGATGGTTAAATCTGCTAGTGGTAAGTTTTATGCCACAGCTAGAAAAGCAAGTGTTCCTTGCACGTTGGAGTTGAAGGTAGCTAAGACCATGATTGGTACAAAAATGCCTGGAAACATTGTTAAAAGGCCTTGTGAGCCTTATATCTATACTACTCCTAAAGGAGAAGAAATAGAGTTGTCGTTCACGTATGAGTACACAGAGACTAACTCTGAATTAGAGGAGGCATTATTTAGCTAAATGTAATGTGTCCTCATGACTGTTATAACATATATAACAAGTTGTTAGTGGTAGATAAAAAAGGGCGTTTAAGGAGACTTTCATGCCCTTTTTATGTTACTGTTAGGTCATTAGATTCTAATGAACTAATCAATCTTAAAGTAGACTTAATTGCTGACTGTGTTCATTGCGGAATGTTCTTTTACATCTCTGGTAAACCACAAAAGCAAGGTCTATTTAATGTTATCCTAGAACCTTAACCATATTGTCTGGCTAGGGGGAAATCAATAGAGTGTTTTTTGGGAAAAGATGATATTGGTTGAACCCAAGTCTGGCATAATGGTTTATTAATTGAATTATACATTATTAATAATACAATTTATAATATTAAATGTTATAAAAGATAATAGCGATTGTTATAGATTACTGAATACCATTAAAAGGAGAGTAGTATAAAGAAGGTTAATAGCTTTCTTTAGAATAAGGTTATCTTAAGAGATAATTAAAAATGGGTGTATAACCCAGCAGGTTATAAGGTATTCGTTACAATACTTTAAGCAAAGCTTGCGCCACACACCCACATTCTGGTGTGTCACATCCTTTGCAGTTTAAAGCATTTCCACTCATGATAAGCTTCCTTAATTTAATTAGTCCGAACAAGGCTACCTTCAGTAATTAAATTACCGCTTATCTATAACTGGTTCGCCTGCACGCAAATTCAACAAGTGTTAAGCAAGCTTAACATAGCTAATTGCCGCTTTACAAAGCTCTTCAATCAGCATTGAATTTGCAGCTCACAGCAGGCTCACGCTTTTAAAGCATGAGTAATAACCCTCATTTAAACAATTATTACCTTGAATAAAAAGGTTAGACATAATTAATATATAGACCTTTTTAATTGAAAATGAGTTAGATAGGAAACAGACTTTTGTTTTTTAGAATATACGTTCTCAAAAACTGAGTGTTAATAACCATGTATTTTTATATAAAAAATATATATGTTTTATGTATATGTTTGTATCAGTGAATAACAAAAGAAAAAGGGGAATGCACTCCCCCTTTTCTGGACCTACGAATCGGATTTGCACCGAATTTACCATTGTATCAGAATGGCGTGTTAACTGATTCACACTATGTAGACCTTTAACTGCTTTTATAGTGTTTTTAGAATAAACGCTCAGTATCTCTGTGTAAAGCTATTTAATCTCATTCTAAGTTTCTAGTTATTGAAAAATATTAATTAACAAAACATCGGTTAATTAATGTTTTTCTTGTTATAACTCACTTACACGGTAGCCTTTTCCAATTTTATTTTTTAGAGTCAACTTTTAACTTTTCCAAATCATCTTTAATTAAATTCTATAAGCTATTGATTTATATTGTATTATTAGTCGTAAATATATTACATCAATTTTCAGCAACTAAACAAATGAATTAACACTTGAGAATAAGTTTTAAACAACGAAAATTAACGGTTCGTCGTTGATAATAATAAATGAGTTGATTCACAAAACATTAAGAAAAATTAAAAATTGCTGTCTGAAAAAGTTGGTTATCTCACGAATTATCTTAGTTAGTATATTGATTTATATCCATTTTGAGTTAATGATACATTCTAACTATTAAGCAATTATTTTCAGTTAGTTAAAAATAACAGATATTACATTAAACTGTATTAACTTGCAACTTGTAAGTATGTAGCCATACAAATCTTAGTCAATTCACTACAACAAATCAATCCACAAATCTTTCACAACAACCAACAGCTACAAGTACCAAAGTGGTATGCGCTTATGTTGGCTGAATTTGAGCGTTGTAAGCCTTCTATATTTTATAGCTCAATTAAAATATGGATAATAATCCAAAGAAAGTTGCATCAAAAAACGCAACGCAACAAAAGAGAAAAAGAGTTAGAATTAGAACTCTTAAGCAAGTTAAAGAAGATGCGAAGAACTTACCTGAAGCGCAGAGATTATTTGGAGACATGATTTATGCCAATGAAACAACAATAATCGCTGGAGACACCAATGTAGGTAAATCTATTTTAGCATTTTTAATTGCTAATGGCATTGCAAGTGGATCTGATGCTATTGAAGGTATAGAAAATGAATCTAAAGAGATGAAAACTGTATTAATTGATATGGAATTATCGGATAGACAAATTTCAAAAAGAATTGGCAATACCGAATACAATGACAATTTATTAAGAATGGACTCTGATCCCGATTGTATTGGCTGTTCAATTTGTTTTGAAGATATTTATGAAGCAGCACAAGTTGAAAAAAATAAAGTTTTTATTCTAGATAATATATCAGCTTTTTTGCAAGATCCTGCAAAGGATGGAGAGATTGCGATTAAATTCATGACTAAAATAAATGGTATAAAAAAAGAGTTAGATAAGACATTTATCGTTATAGCTCATGTGCCAAAGAGATATGAAACAACTCCATACACCAATAACGATATTTCTGGAAGTAAAGCTTTAGCAAATTTCGCAGATTCGATAATTTTTATTGGTCGATCATGTAAGGGAGATAATATTAGATATATAAAACATACTAAAGGAAGGAATACAATAATTTCAATTGATAAGGTTTATGTCTTAGAATTATTTGAAGTAAATGGAACTTTGATCTTTAAATTTTTAGGCATGGACGAAGAAAAGAATCATTTACCAAAAGACTTCTCAAAAACAAATAGAAATAGTAGAATGCAAGAATTATATAATAGTGGCAAATATACATTGGAAGAAATAGGTGATATATACGGTATTGATAAGTCAAATGTTTCACGGGCTTTAAAAAAAGAATCAGAAAGAAATAAATTGTAATAGTGACACAATTATTGTTGCGTTTTTTAGTACAACAAACGCAACTCATATTAAATCAAATTAATATTACCCTAGGTTAAACCTAGGGTTTTTTATTTAAATAATAGATGATATGCTTAAATTACCAAAATCAAAGCGTGTTACAGGCTTATACATTTACTGTAATCGGTGTAAAAAATTATTTTCCGATGATTCATCACTTAATAGAAAATGCAAGTGTTCAAGACATACTAGAAACCACGTATATAGAATTAGATTTAAGCTTAAAAACAATAAGTTTATTTCCAAAGTGCTTCCAACGTTAAATCTAGATGAAGCAATTTTACTATGTATCAAGTACAAGACTGAATTATTTGATGAGGGCACCCTAAAGAACCAGAAACCTATTCAATACACATTAACGGAGGCAATGCAATTGTATATTGATTATTTGAACAATGTTAATGTTCCTACATATGAATTTAAGAAAAGAAGTGAAGGGCATATTAATGATGTAAAGAGACATTTTAAATATTCAATGCAAGCATTGGAACTTGAGGGTATTAATGCCAGATTTTTGAGCTTTAACTCACTTAATAGTGATCATGTAAGCATCATTTTTGATTATATGAAGGCTAAGAAAGGCTATATGAATAAAACCATAAACAAGCTTTTCTCCACAATGAGATTATTCTATAATCATTTAATATTAAAGCATAATCTGAATTTGACAAACCCATTTTTAAATGTTGTTACTTTACCAGTGAAATCAAATATAGAAGTGATTAGTAAGAATGAGTTTGAAGAATTACTTACTAAGATAACTTATGAGAACGGTTGGATACGTATTAAGAGTGATGAGAAGAAGAACTATTATAAAACATGGTTAAAATCTTATTTCAAATTAGCATTGTTCACGGGTAGGAGGAGGGAGGAGTTGATTATGCTAAAATTCTCTGATATAATTCATGATGATAATAACCAAATGATGTTTTTACGTAGTGAGCATTTTAAAGTAAATCGTATGAAAGGAGTGAATTCTGAAGCAGTTAAAGATTTTATACTAATTCCAATTACTTCCGAGTTAAGGAGTTTGATAGTTGAACTGGGTTATAACCAATATAAAAATTCAACTCGGTATCTATTAGCCCATGATGATCCTATGCAAAGATTATATATGGTAGAATTAGCGTCAAAGGCATTTACGCACTTTTATAAGATGCTTAATACAGAAAGAGAACTCAAGTTCAAATGCTTAAGAAAAACGTACATAACGCAATTATTTATTAAATACGGGGAGAGTTCACGCTTCATAACTCACCATTCCGATATTGAAGTTATTAGAAGGCATTATTTAGACCAGAAACAGCTTGTAAATAGTGTTAGAGATTTTAAGGTTTTCGAGTAAGGTATACGTAAAAGTATACGTTAATGGTAATTCTGAATAGCTATCAAGTAAAAACCCCCAGTATAACTGAGGGTTTTGTTGGTAGCGGGAGGAAGATTCGAACTTCCGACCTTTGGGTTATGAGCCCAACGAGCTACCCCTGCTCTATCCCGCACTATAATGCTTTTTATTAGTGCTATTTACTTTTTACTTCTGTTACCCCTGTGCTGACGAAAGCTTTGCTTTGTCAGCATCCTGACTCGCGACTCGTCGCTACGTCAGGGCTCTATCCCGCACTATAATGTTTTTTTATTAGTGCTATTTACTTTTTACTTCTGCTACCCCTGTGCTGACGAAAGCTTTGCTTTGTCAGCATCCTGACTCGCGACTCGTCGCTACGTCAGGGCTCTATCCCGCACTATAATGTTTTTTAATAACTGCTATTTTTTTCTTCCACTATTCCTGATTCATGGCTTACCATTTCGTCAGGGCTCTTTCGCATTTACCTCCCGGAGTGCAACGTAGGGAGGCTATAATGTTATAAAAATTGCTTTTCTTATAATGCGGTGCAAAGATATATTTACTTTCTTTGTAAAACAAGAAAAATCGTAAAAAAAGCGCATTTTGTTCAAATCAGGCTTTGTAAATATTGTAGGTAGTCCAAACGTAGGAAAGTCAACTTTAATGAATGCCTTGGTAGGGGAGAAGCTCAGTATTATTACTTCAAAAGCACAAACTACCCGCCATAGAATAATGGGTATTGTTACAACTGATAACTATCAAATCGTTTTTAGCGATACGCCCGGCATATTAAAACCCAACTATAAGTTGCAGGAAAAAATGATGCATTTTGTTGTGGAAGCCTTTTCTGATGCCGACTTATTTCTTGTTATTACAGATGTATTTGAAGATATAGAACTAGATGAAACGTATATCAAGAAGCTATCGAAGTCAGATAGTCCCGTCCTTGT
>JBFWYJ010000046.1:0-13222 GCA_050186555.1 Bacteroidia bacterium | reverse complement strand
GAGAGACTACTTGCGCAAAATCCTAATAATGAACTTTTAATTTATTCAGAAAACGGTAGAACAGTAGTAGAATTGATTATTGAAAATGAGATATAGAGCAATTATAGTAGAAGATGAATTACCGGCTAGGATTACGTTGAAAAGTTATATCTCAAAGTATTCTAATGCTATAGATATTGTTGGAGAATTTGAGACAGTTAAAAGTTCGCTTGAGTTTATAGCAAATAATAATGTTCAAATCATTTTTGTTGACGTCCAATTAAAGGATGGACTCGGGACAAAATTATTGGAGAGTATAAACACTGGTTTATATAAAATAATTTTCACCACTGCTTATACAGATTACACTTTTGAAGCCTTTAAACATAAAGCATTTGGCTATTTATTAAAACCAATAAATCCAAATGACTATAAAGAAATCATCAACAGAGTAATTATTAGTCTTTCTGCTGAGGAGGCAAAAAAGTCTGTCAAAATACCGTTAAGTTCGGGGCATAAACTATTAAATATTGAGAATATTATTCGTTGTGAGGCAGAAAGTAATTACACTAAAATCTACATTAATCAGGATGATAATAAGTGTCTTACAATATCAAAAACATTAAAATATGTTGAGCACACGCTTCTCAGCTCTAATTTGTTTGTTCGAGTGCATCAATCTCATTTGGTTAATACGATGTATATTAAAGACCCGGAGATAAAAAGTAATGCAATTGTTCTTACTAATGGCGACAAAGTTCCGATTTCACGAACAAGGAAGTTGGATTTATTTAGTAGGTTGTCCTATAATCCAAATGAGTAGCTCTCCTTTTTAATTCAACTATCAAGCGTTTTTAGATAATTACCGGTTACTAATTTATCGCGTCGTTTGCTAATTATGTTTTTTGAGTTAGGGTATATTGCCTATAATTGGTACAATAGAGAACTCCATACAATAAGTAAAATAAGTGCCATGATAAAGTTTTTAACTCTTCTGATAGTACCA
This sequence comes from Bacteroidia bacterium, assembly GCA_050186555.1. Taxonomy (GTDB): domain Bacteria; phylum Bacteroidota; class Bacteroidia; order B-17B0; family Aurantibacillaceae; genus Aurantibacillus. Next base: position 12,237 of record JBFWYJ010000046.1, on the reverse strand, counting down.
GCAACAATAGTATCTGCTAATGTAATTAACTCTGACTTAGGTAAGGGTAAAGAAGTTAACAAGAGTATTGCTTATACTGAGAATAAAGGACAGGTTGTCGATCAAAATAATAATCCGAGGCCTGATGTACTGTATGGCGTGAGTGATGGAATTCTTAATACTCATATAAGAACTAATGGGATTTCTTATCAAATGAGCAAGGTGATTAGTTATAAAGAGGAAATAGACGAATTCACCGGGAAAAAGAATAAAAAACCCAAGGAAGTATCAATCTATCGCATAGATGTCAACTGGCTGGGTTGTGAGAGCAAATTTTCACTTGAGCATGATAAAGTTATTAGTGGATTTGATAATTACTACTTATCAAACATAGGAAAGGATGTTTTAAACGTAAAAAGTTACGAAGGTGTAACATTAAAAAATATTTATAACAGCGTAGATTTACATTATTACAATGATAAGGGGCAAATAAAGTATGACTTTATAGTTGCACCTAATACGAATTATAAGCTTATTAAATTACAAGTAAAAGGAGCAGAAATCAAACTAAAAAAAGATGGTGGTGTTTTACTAATAACGCCATTTGGTAGTGTAGAGGAAGAAGCGCCTATTGTATTTCAAAACGGTAGGCAATTAAATGCAAGATGGGTTGTTTCTGAAGAGAACACCCTAAGTTTTGATGTTGATCATTACAACCCGAATTATGAATTATTAATAGACCCAGTTACCAGAATATGGGGAACATATTATGGTGGAGCTGGAGACGAATATAGAACATCTAGTTGTAGTGACGATAATTATAACATATATATTGCAGGTTATACCTCAACAATTACCGGTACAATTATAGCAACAACCGGTGCTCATCAAAGTACTTTCGGAGGGTCATTTTATGATGCCTACCTGGCTAAATTTAATTCAGCTGGTGTTCGTCAATGGGGTACCTATTATGGTGGCAATAGTGAGGATTATGCCTATAGTTGCGCAACGGATTTGCAAGGAAATGTTTTTATAGCAGGAAGTGCAGAATCAACAATTGGAATTGCGACAGCAGGGGCACATCAGGTTACTCAAGGCAGCACATCAGATGCCTTCCTTGCTAAATTTAATTCAAACGGCGTTCGACAATGGGGTACCTATTATGGCGGGACAGGAGCTGATAGGGTTTATTCTTGCAGTACAGATAATCAGGGTAATATTTTTATTGGTGGCGTCACTCTTTCAACCAATAGTGTAGCAATTGCAACCAATGGCGCGCATCAGACCAGTAAAAGTTTTAACAACGACGGGTTTTTAGCAAAATTTAATTCAAGTGGCGTTCGGCAGTGGGGCACTTATTATGGTGGATTTGATGTCGATAATGTTTATTCAGTTGCTACAGATGCCTCTGGAAATGTATTTATTGCAGGTTCTTCAGTTTCATCAAACACTGTTGCAATTTCTACTCTAGGCACGCATCAAAGCACATATGGGGGTTCTCAAGATGCATATTTAGCTAAATTCAACACTAGTGGCGTTCGACAATGGGGGACTTATTACGGAGGTTCAAGTGCTGATGTTGCTAATTCATGTTGTGTTGATAACAATGGTGATGTTTACATTTGTGGAAATAGCGTTTCCGGATCTGCTTCTTCAATGACAACAACCGGTGCGCATCAAACAGCGTATGGCGGAGGGACGTATGATGCTTTTCTTGCCAAATTTAATAACAATAATGGCGCTAGAATTTGGGGGACTTTATATGGTGGTTCGGGACTTGATATTGGTAGTTTATGTTGTACTGACGCATCAAACAATATATACTTGTGCGGAACAACCGCATCATCGGGGGGGACTAGTATTGCTAGCGCTGGTTCTCATCAAACAGCGTTAGCCGGAAATAATGATGCGTATCTCGCAAAGTTTACTCCAAACGGAACCAGGCAATGGGGTACTTATTATGGAGGATCTGATGTCGAGTTAGGTTTGTCTTGTACGATTGATGCCAGTGGGCATTCATATCTGTCAGGTTTATCTACAGGTCTGGTTGGAACTGCAATCGCAACGCCAGGCTCACACCAAAGCGCAATCGGTGGAACAGGTTCAGCAGATGATGCCTTTTTAGTTAAATTTTCTGACTGTGTGGTTTTAACCCCAACTGCGGCCGTAAACTCTGTGGCTTGCTTCGCTTCCGCAATTAATTTTAGCGCAGGTATTTCTGTTCCCGGTAGCCCTAGTTATAGCTGGAAAGGGCCTGGTTCATTTACTTCAAACATTCAAAATCCTGTTATTCCTTTGGCAACGGCAGCAAGTATAGGTATTTATACTGTTTATGTTTTAAATAATGGTTGCATTGAAACTGCTACCACACAAGTAAATGCAGTAAATCCATCTCCAACTATTACGGTTAATAGTGGAGGAATATGTTTTGGACAGTCATTTACAATTACACCGTCAGGTGCTGTTACGTATACAATTCAAGGTGGTAATAGCGTGGTGAGCCCAACAACGTCATCAAGTTACTCGGTTATAGGTACTAGCTCATTAGGATGTGTTAGTACAATGGCTGCTAATAGTAACATTACAGTCTATAGTTTACCAACAATAACAGTTAATAGCGGATCAATTTGTATTGGAAAATCATTTACTATCACTCCTTCCGGCGCTAGTTCATATACTATTCAGGGTGGAAATTCGGTTGTCAGTCCAATTGTTCAGTCAAATTATACAGTGATTGGAACAAGCTCGCAAGGTTGTTTAAGTCAAAATACCGCTACTTCTACTGTTTATATAAACAGCCTTCCGGTTGTTACTGCTTCAATTTCAAATTCATTGGTTTGTTCTGGTTACACAACTGCTTTATCTGCAAGTGGCGCTAACACCTATACATGGAGTACTTCCGCTTCAGGAAGTAATATTATCGTTTCTCCTGTGGTCACAGGTAACTATACTGTCACAGGAACAGATTTAAATGGATGTCAGAATAGTGCAATAACAAGTGTAAGTGTATTACCATTACCAAATGTTATGGTTGCACCAACTAATACTTCTATTTGCATTGGTAATTCTGTAACGCTTATGTCAACCGGAGCAAACACCTATACCTGGAGCAACTCAATAATAGGAAATAGTAATACAGTTTCACCTGTAATTAATACATCTTACTCTGTTACAGGCACAGGAAGTAATGGCTGTAATAAAACTGTTGTTGCGAGCATTGTTGTAAATCCACTACCTAATATCACTGCCACAAGTTCAGAGCCTATTGCATTATGCTTGGGTAATGCCGCAACTTTAACTGCAAGTGGCGCTTCAAATTATACCTGGAATCCCGGTGGAACCGGATCAAACATTACAATTAATCCGACAGTAACAACCAGTTATACTGTCACAGGTGTTGATGGAAATGGTTGCAAAAACACCACAATTGTCACACAAAGTGTTAGTGCTTGTACAGGGGTTAACGAACTAGCTCTATTAAGTTCAAAAGTTGGTATTTATCCAAATCCGGCAAATCAACTTTTGAATATTAATATTGGAAATCTTGACTCTTCAACTACAAAAATTGAAGTAGTTAATTGTATTGGCAAGGTCATTCCAACAAACGTTACTAAACGCAGTAACAATACAATTGAATTAGATTTGTCAGGTCTTGCAGTTGGCATGTATATAGTTAAAATAACTGTAAATGGTGAGGCAGTAGCTAATCAAAAGTTTATTAAGAATTAAGGTATAAATTATATTACTCTATTTTAAGTCATTTTAAAGACCGATACATGATAGGCTGGAGATCCATTCCAGCAATTATAGCTTTCAGTTTTTAATCAATCAAAGTACGCAACCATGGTTTGGATTGAGTCAGATTGGTGGTGCGATTAATAAAAAAGGCTAATGCGAAGCGTTGGCTTTTTATGTTTGAAGAGAGAGCCGGGCAAGTTCGACTGAATCTCGACAAACATAAAACAATCTCCGAAGGAGATAGGCTTTAGTTTTTGCAGGGCTATCGAAGCGGGAATATATTTTCTGAATGTTTTCTTTATAAAAAAGTAGTAATAAGCTTCACTATGTATTAGCCATTTTCTTTTGAGTTTTTGGTGATTTTGGGTATGTAAATACAAAGGAATCCTCTTTAGTAATTGGTGTAAAGTGATCTGTCTCTTCAATAAGTACAGAAGCTGTATTTTTTTCTACAGCCGCAATTTCTACTCTAACTCCTCTGGATTTCAAGTACCGGACAAGCTCTACATAGTCAGAATCTTCACTCAAAATGATTACAGTATCTACTTTTTGAGCAACTTGAGTAGCGAATATGGTAAGCGGAATGTCGGCTGACTTGTGACAAGGCACAACGCTACCATGAAAATTTTCATGCAGTCTTTCAGCTAATTTTGAGCTGATTTCGTTACCCTCTCTAAAATACACAAGCCGATTTAATGCTCTATCCGACAATAATCTCGGTACTAAAGTGTCAAAATTAGCAAGAACCTTCTTTTTCGTTAAACTTTGAAGGCTACGTTCAATATTGTTGCCATCAATTAAAATTGCAACGCATTGGTCAATTTTTATCATGTAATTAGGAATTTAACTATGAAATTAAGATTATTTCACCGAAAGAAGGAGTTTATTTATTATTACTATTCATCAAGTTTGTTCGGTAATGCATTCATTCCGGCGAATATATCAGAGTGAGAAATAATCTACTAGCAATGTTGTGAATTCTAATACTATTATTTGGCCAAAACAATTTTCTTAACCAGGATCTGATTATCAATTGAAATTTTGCAGAAATAAATTCCATTATCCTCAGCACCTAAATCAATATTAGTGTTTGGGCTTAAATTCCCCTCCACTAAATAAACAACACCACCTAACAAATTAACGATTTCAATTTTGTTGATTTGTTTGTCTTCATTTTTTGAGTTTAATTGAATAACAAACTTTCCACTGGTTGGATTAGGGAATACTGACATTTGTATTTTATTTAACCTTTCATCCAATCCGACGTCATTGTTAGTTACCTTATTTGAATAAGATGCATTGCCCGCTGAAACCCCTTTAGATGCCTGACAGTTAATATTCCATTGTGTTCGCACTCTCCAAGAAGCTGTACCTATAAAACTCGAATAATTCGGGTCTATAACAAATTGCTGGGTACCTGCAACGCTTCCAACAGCTACCCAATTACCGGTGCTAAAATCATCCCTTTCTAAGATATACGATAAAACAGGATTCGTCTCTCCTTCTATTTCATAAAACTGTGACCATGTAAAGGTTCCGTTGTTATTAATCAAGAATAAAGTATTATGGTACGGACTAAACTCGCTAGCACCTCCACACGTATCAATTGTTTTTATTTTATATCGATAGGTACCAACATTTGGATTTCCAGTATTAGGGAAATATAGTGTTTTGACAGTATCAACGAATTGACTTAACTGATTGTAAGATTGAGCTTGTATTTTTTTATAAACATTACTACCTATCTCTCTATATACAAAAAAACTATCAGCACTTGGAAACGATGTTTTATCCCAAATTATAACGTTATTTTGTGAAAGTGAGTCAACCGTTACAAAACAAATAGGAACGGAAGCAAAACTTGGTGTATTTAATGCTATGGCAAACGACTGAGTATTCGAACAACCATTGCCATCAGTAGCCATGACGGAATAATTCCCAATGTTAAGAGAGCTAACTACGCTTCCGGTACTTGCCGACGAACTCCATGAGTATGTGATTGGACCTGTACCATTTGCGGTGGCGGTGGCAGACCCTAAACTACCGCAAATTTTATCGGTAAACTGAACAGTTAAACCCAATGTTGGAGTGAACAAAATATTAAATGTTTGAGTAGCAATGCATCCATTAGCATCATCAACAGAAACCGTTTGAATGCCTGCTGACAAATTAGAACCAATAGATGTTGTTGAAGAACTGGTTGACCAGGTGAAAGTGTGAGGTGCACCTGCTCCTCCCGACACCGAGCCAATTGCCTTACCGTTATTATTGCATGTAACATTTGTTTGCTGGTTGACAGAAAGTACCAACTGAGGAAACTGCGTAATGTTCATGCTAATTTGCTCTTTACAACCTTTTGAATCTGTGCAAATTCCTAAGTAATTTCCGGCACATACATTCGTATGAACAGAGCCTGAGCCTAATGCGCTCCAAGAATAGGTATATGGAGCTAAACCTCCGGTTGCTGAAGAACCTATGGAACCAGTACATGCTGCAAAACACTTTACATTCGCAGATGTTGCTGAAAAATTGAACGAACTAACTTTTCTGATTCGGGAATTCGATCTATCAACAATATATAATCCACCGCATTGGTTTACTGCTATTCCACTACAAGCACTTAACTCAGCATTGACGGCCGGACCACCATCGCCAGAAAAGCCTGAGGTTCCGTTTCCGGCAAAAGCATTTATTGTTCCTGAAGACACCATTCTTACAGTATTATCGAAACGGTCAGCTACATAAATATTGCCTTAAGTTTCCACTTCCACATCATAAGGTGTTTTTAAGCTGGCTGAAGTTGCAACACCTCCGTTTCCTCCATTGCCATATACGCCATTTCCAACAACTGTTGTAATTATGCCGGAAACTGTTGTTACTTTTCTTACACGATAATTATCTTTATCGGCGATAAACAAATCATTGTTTTTATCAAAGGCCAATCCAATTGGAAAATTTAATTGTGCATTAGTTGCTAAAATATTATCTCCATTAAAACCGGCAGTTCCGGTCCCTACATAAGTTGAAATTAACCCGCTTACCTTGTCAATTCTTCTTACGCGCATGTCGCCAAAGTGAGAGAAATATACGTTACCTTCAGTATCTAACGCAATTCCTGTTGTCTCAAACAAATTGGCTGTTGTTGCAGCAATACCATCGCCATTATAACCATAAATACCGGTACCTGCTATTGTAGTAATTATGCCAGTAGCAGCATCAACTTTCCTTATTCGATAATTTCCATAATCTGCTATATAAACATTCCCGTTTTTATCTAATGCCACCGCATGTGGTGTTTTAAGCATCGCTTGTTTCGCCTGACCACCATCACCACCAAAACCAGATATTCCATTACCTGCAATATTTGTAACCAATCCGGTAGTCGGATTATATTTTCTTACACGATTGTTGGAAAAATCACAAAAATATACATTACCGGAAGTGTCGATTGCCATTCCTCCTTCCGGATATTTTAATGCCGTTGAAAGTCCTTGCAAACTATCTCCATTATAATTGGCGGAGTTTATTCCTACCACGGTTGTAATATTCTGTGCATTGGAAAACAGGCATCCTATTACAAAAATAATTGCCAATTTGAAATAGATTTTCATAAATAATAGTTAAGGTGAGTAAACGTTCGGTTCTTCGTTCAATTAAAGTTAATCAAAAAAGTCTTTAATAAACAGTTTTAGTCGTGAACTATCAAATAAAACATATTTAAACCAAGTTTTAACAATTCCGGGCATTATATTTGATATTCAGAACAAAATTTACCTATGAAAAAATTACATTTATTTATTCCAATGATTTTAGGAATCATTCTTGCAACTGCCTCCTGCAAAAAAGAAGAAGTTAAGGGTCCGAAGGGCGACCAAGGTGATCCAGGAATTGGCGGCAATGCGAATATAACTTCAACCAGTTTCTTTTTTGTGAATAGTTCTATGTGGTTGGCAGATTCTGCAAGCATGACAAGAAAAGTAACATTGAACCAGTCTATTATCACGCAGAATGTTATAGATAATGGTAGTGTAAAAGTTTATCGAGAGAATGACAGCACTATTTCAGAATTACCGATTGTAAATGGTGATTTGTTTACACAGTATGGTTTTGAATTAGGTAAATTACATTTGGAGTATGTTAATATAGAAGGTGCGGGAATACCTGATGCACCGGCAACTGCCAAATACCGTTTAGTAGTAATATCCGAAGCCAATTAAAGCCTGTAGTATGAAGTTTTTAAATTTAAAATCCACTGCAGTCATAGCCCTGTCTACTCTCCTTCTATTTTCATGTAAAAAAGAAGTTGTTGGTCCTAAAGGCGATAAGGGTGCAGCCGGAGGAACCGGAAATTTGGTTCAAACTGAAAGAGTTTTTACCCTTTCAACAAACTCCTGGACTTCCAATTTGGGCGTATGGTGGGCTAGGGTTTATGCTCCTGAAATAACGAATGAAGTTATCACTAATGGAGAAGTCAGGGTATTTATAAAAGTAAATAATTCGTGGTGGAGTTGTCCTTATGCAGTTGGAAATTTATTCATGGAGCAAGAAACTGAACAAGGGTACTTGCTTTTGAAGTATTCCCACATTCATGGTGATCCTCCTCCTGCGCCTGGCACAACAGAGTTCAAATTGCTAACTTATAAGCCAGTATAATTTTTCTTTTTAAATTGCGGGATTGGATACTTTTGAAATATTCACGGCATTTAAGCCTTTAACCCCCTTAGTAACTTCATAAGTAACTAAATCACCTTCTTTTATTTCTTGGTTTACACCAGAAATATGGAAAAATATTTTTTCCTGAGTTGCATTACTTTTAATAAAACCGAAGTTTTTATCCTGATAATAGATAGCAACCCTACCCGTATTAATTTCTTTTGAAACATCCTTCGAGAAAGTTTGCGCTCCCAGTTGAATATCTTCAATCTTTACTTCAACCTTTAATTTTGGGTCAGGCGGGGTATTTGATAGTTTGCCGTTATGGTCAACATATGCCATCATGGCATCAATTCCTTTACCTTTACTTGAATCTGCTTTACGTAAAGCTCTTTTTTCTTCCTTTTCCTTCTGTTTTTGCTTCTTTTTCTTTTCTTTTTCTACTTTTTGGAAAGTTTGTTTGGATTTTGCCATAAATTTCACACATCTGTTTAAAGAAGATTTATGAAATTAAACCCACTCAGATTTTGCAAAATTAAGAAAAATACTGCTTTCTCAGAAAAGAATATTTTAATAATAATTTATGAAATTATCACACTATTTTGTAAATCAATATATTATCATTATATTTGTGTTTCCTATTGAGGATTGTATCACAATCTATGAATGCATAACCGACGGCCATTTGATTTTAAACTACAATATTTTAGGCAAAAGAGGTGTTGGAAACTCAAATAAAGATACCCGGTTATAAATTCAACAAATACAAATGACATTTAAAAATTTAAAATTATCAGAACCGATAATAAAGGCACTTGAAAATATTGGTCACACAAAGCCAACCCCTATTCAGCAACAAGCAATAGAAGCAATCTTAGACGGCAAAGACATTTTTGGCTGTGCTCAAACCGGAACCGGCAAGACCGGAGCCTTTGCATTACCTATATTAGAAAAACTTAGTAAGCAAAAGAACAATATAAATCCTACAGTTTTAATTCTTGCTCCAACAAGAGAATTGGTAATCCAAATTGGCGAAAGCGTAAAGGCATACTCTACATTTCTTAAAACTAAACACGTTTGCATATACGGTGGTGTTTCTCAAAAAAACCAAGAAAAGACATTAAACGGAGGGGTTGATATAATTATTGCAACACCAGGAAGACTTTTAGACTTGATTAGTCAGAATATCCTTTCATTAAATAAGGTTGGTTATTTTGTTTTAGACGAAGCAGACCGAATGCTTGATATGGGATTTATTAATGATATAAATAAAATATTGCGATTTATTCCTAAACAACGTCAAACTCTCTTTTTTTCTGCCACTGCTTCCAAGCCTATTATGAAGCTGGCAAATAGCATACTTGTTGAGCCTGTAAACATATCGGTTACTCCCGTTTCATCTACAACTTCTTTAGTAGAACAAAGTGTTTATTATGTCTCAAAAGAAAACAAACGTTCTTTATTGAAGCATATTTTAATTACAGATAATGTTGACCATGCTTTAATTTTTACAAGAACAAAAAGAGGCGCAGATAGAGTTGCCAAAGATTTGAATAAAAGCGGCATTATTTCAGAATCAATTCATGGCGACAAATCTCAAGGAGCACGAGAACGAGCTTTAAGAGGTTTTAAGAGTAGGAAAATAAAAATATTAGTTGCCACGGATATCGCTTCACGAGGAATTGATGTTGATAAACTTTCTCATGTAATTAACTATGAGATTCCGGAACAAGCCGAAACGTATGTACACAGAATAGGGCGAACAGGGCGAGCGGGAGAAACAGGCGTGGCATTGTCGTTCTGTGCTAAGGATGAGGTTTCATATATGAAAGACATAAACAAATTGATAAAACTAAGTATACCGGTTGTAACAACGCATCCGTTTGCTTAAAAGAAACTCGCAAGTGCGGGTAATTAAAAAAAACAAGAACACGATTAAAAACAAGAAAAAATGAAAAAAGGAACAGTAAAATTTTTTAACGACGCAAAAGGATTTGGGTTTATTAAATCTGAAGAAGGAGAAGAAATTTTCTTTCATGTTACAGGATTAAAAAATGAAGTTAAAGAAAATGATGCAGTAACATTTGAGGTTGAAAATGGAAAAAGAGGCCTAAATGCAGTAAATGTAACATTAGATAAATAACGATAAATGCGGCAATTAAAGATAAGTAAGTCGATAACCAATCGCGACTCGGCTTCACTTGACAAATATCTTTTTGATATTTCAAAGTTGCCGATGATAACAATTGAGGAAGAGATTCACCTTGCACAGAAAATCAGATGCGGTGATCAGAACGCCTTAGAAAAACTCGTTTCTGCAAATCTCAGATTTGTAGTATCAGTTGCAAAACAATACCAGAATCAAGGTATCAGCCTTCAAGATTTAATCAATGAAGGGAATGCCGGCTTAATAAAAGCCGCCTCCAGATTTGATGAAAAAAGAGGCTTTAAATTTATTTCATATGCCGTATGGTGGATTAGACAATCCATCATACAGGCAATTTCTGAACAATCCAGAATAATACGTCTGCCCTTAAATAAAATTGGTGCTATTAATAAGATTAAAAGAGCACAGGGCATTCTTGAACAAGAACTTGAAAGAAGTCCGACTAACTCAGAAATTGCCTCATTCACTGAAATGAATGAGGAAGAAGTAAACATTACACAATATTCATCTGTCAGGCATGTCTCAACGGACGCTACGTTGTCAAGCCAGGATGAATCTACCCTATTGGACGTGTTGCACAACCCTGAAGGAAATAAACCAGATGATGCATTGATGCTGGAATCCTTGAGGATTGAAATAAAAAATATACTAGAAGTTTTAAGCGATAAGGAAAAAATAATAATCGCTCACTACTTTGGAATATCAGGTTTCACAATAATGACTTTGGATGAGTTAAGCAATAAATACGAATTAACGAAAGAGAGAGTCAGGCAAATAAAGGAAAAAGCCATAAAGAAACTTAGAAACAATTCTCAAAGCAAGGTTCTTTTAAATTACTTATAGTATACATATAATTCATATTACTGTGCAAAATATCAAATTCATTAACAAAGACACTTCTAATCCGATTTTTTTTTCTACTCTTAGATCAAGGGTAGAAGATTACTTCAGAGAAAACAATATTTCCAAACATTATAACGCTGAAATGGTATTAAAGACCATTCTATTGCTTTCGGGTTATATACTCCCTTTTGTACTAATACTATTATTTAAATTTCCTCAGCCCATCAATTATTTACTTTGGCTATTTATGGGATTCTCAAAATCAGGTATTGGAATGTCAATTATGCATGATGCCAATCATGGATCTTACTCTAAAAGCAGAAAGGTAAATTACTGGCTTGGACATACATTAAATATGGTTGGCGGTTCAGTGTTTAACTGGAAACTTCAACATAATATCCTTCACCACACATACACCAATATTATTCATATGGATGATGATATTGAAGATAAATTAGTTTTAAGATTTTCTAACCATACGCAAGCAAAATGGTATCACAAGTTTCAATTTGTTTATGCATTTCTTTTCTATGGCATATTAACCATATATTGGGCTCTTATAAAAGATTTTGTCCTATACAGGAAGTACATCATTACCGGTGTAAATAAACAAAGTAAAAGGGAAAATTTAGGCACATTGTGGAAAATAATATTATCAAAAATAATCTATTTATCTGTTTTCCTATTTATCCCAATAATGTTCTTCGATGTTCAACCAATTCATCATATATTGGGATTTTTGTTAATGCATTTTGTTGCCGGGATATTGCTCACAATTATTTTTCAATTAGCCCACACGGTTGAAAACACATCACAGCCATTACCTAATAATGAAGGAAATATTGAAAATAATTGGG
>JBFWYJ010000045.1:0-13248 GCA_050186555.1 Bacteroidia bacterium | reverse complement strand
TTTTTAAGAATCGTTGCTAAAGAATTTCTATCTAAATACAAATTCTTTCAACAGATAACTCAAAAAATTAATTAAATGAAGAACGTATTACCTTTTCTTAAAAAATTAAAGTCAAATAATAACAATGAATGGTTTGACAAAAACCGAACAGAATACCTCTCTGCTAAACAATCTGTCGAAATACTGGTTGGAAAAGTGATTCAACAAATAAATGCTTTCGACAAAGCAATAGATAAATCTACTGATCCAAAAAAATGTCTTTTTAGAATCAATAAAGACGTGAGATTTAGTAAAGATAAAAGTCCGTACAAAACTAATTTTGGAGCAAGTATTGCTCCCGGAGGAAAAAAAACTGCCAATCCCGGTTATTATATACATATTGCTCCGGGAGAAATTTTTATTGCGGGTGGAAGTTATATGCCGGAACCTGTTCAGTTAAATGCCTTTCGGCAAGAAATCGATTATAACGGTAAAGAATTGGTCAAAATACTAAAAAGTAAATCTTTCAGCACATATTTTGACGGTATTGACAAAATTGATGTTTTAAAAACTACACCAAAGGGATTTGCAAAGGATCATCCGCACATTGATCTGCTTAGGAATAAGCATTTTATTGTAAGTCACTCATTCACTGAGAAAGATTTATTATCGTCTGATTTTGATAAAAAAATTGTAAAATGCTTCAAGGCAATGCACCCATTCATTGAGTTCCTCAGAAAAAGTAGCTCCAATTGACACTATTTTTGTAAACTAAATTAAAATTTTACTAATTTTGTGCCTCCTAAATGGTAGATGTAGCTCAGTTGGTTAGAGCACCAGATTGTGGTTCTGGGGGTCGTCGGTTCGAGCCCGATCTTCTACCCTAAAAGCTTCACTTTTGTGAGGCTTTTTTGTTGATGAAATATTTCACTTACATACTTTATTCAAAATCCTTAGATCAATTCTACAAGGGTCACACTTCCGATATTCAACAAAGGCTTACAAGACACAATAATGGTTATGAAAACTTCACATCTAAAGGTGTTCCGTGGCAATTAATTTGGTTGACTGAAAAGGATTCAAAAAAAGAAGCATACACATTAGAAAAGAAACTGAAAAACTACAGCAGAATTAAAACAGTCCAATTCATGTTGAAATTCAAAGATGGGGTCGTCGGCCCTGACGAATTGCTCTTTATCGAGCAATTGTCAGGATGCTGACCGCAAGCGTCAGCATTCGAGCCCGATCTTCTACCCTAAAAGCTTCACTTTTGTGAGGCTTTTTTGTTTAAGACAATTAATGGTAAATTAGGGCGTTTATTATTCAATGCTACGCTCTGTCATACATAGCTTATTTACCAAAGCAAGCGTAGCTGTAGTTAATTTCCTTATTCTAATTTTTACGGCTAAGTTTCTTGGATTAACCATTCGTGGCGAGATAAGCATATTGATATTAAACATAAGTATCATTCAGATGGTTAGTGAAATCTATACTGGATTTAGTCTGGTTCATTTTTTCGCCAAGTTTAATACAATCCGCACTTATTTTAATGGTATTTACTTTGCGATAATTACAACTCTTGGCGTTAACATTGTTCTGTTCGCGTTTAATCTTTACCCTACAGAATATATTTGGTTCTTATTAACGCTTTCTTTAGTCAGTATATTAAACACATATAACTCTGTTCTTATACTAGCTAAGGAAAATTTTAAACTTTTTAATTTCTTATCGATTACTCAGCCACTATTGTTGTTAATTGGTCTTTTTTACTCTGTTTTTATTCTTGAAAATAAATCTATTTACGCTTTTAATTGGTCATTGTTATTTTCATTTATCGTTCCCTTTATTGTTTCAAGCATTTACATTTTTCTGAACCTCTTTAAAACACCGGGTTCTAAAGAATATGCTTGGTCGCCTATTCTTAAGAATGGTTTCTATTGCCAACTTTCTGTACTAATGTATATTTTAAGCGGTAAATTCTCATATTATATTCTTGAGAACAACTCAGATGTTGGACTATTTTCAACATCAACTTCGCTAATTGAATCGATTCTTATAACCACAAATGCTATAACCCCAATCCTACTGTCAAAAGTAGCCAACACAAGTAATCATGACAAAAGCATTAATTACACATTAATTTTTGCCAAACTATCTTTCTTATTCAGTTTGTTTGCAGTTATGATTCTTGTTTTCATTCCTAATGATTTTTTTGTTTTCATTTTAGGAAATGATTTTCAAGCAAACAAAGACATCATGCTTCTTTTGTCTCCTGGAATTATCTTCTTGAGTTTTACGGGAATTATTAGCCACTATTTTTCAGGTATTGGAGATTTGAAAACAGTAAGCATTTATAATGGTTTGGGGTTTCTAATTAATATAATACTGGCGAATATTTTAATCCCAAAGTATGGCATTGCTGGAGCTGCAACAGGCACTAATCTTGCTTACTTTGTTATGTTTATCGCATCAATTGTTCTTTTTAAGAAGAAAACAAACATCACGTTTCAGAGAGTACTGGGACTAAGATTTAGTTTAAAGGAAATAAAAGAACTGTTTTAGAAAATAAAGTGGTAGATATAAGACAATATCATCACTAATACAGAAAAGACAAATCCATACATGACATACGTTCCTCCATTCTTCGCTTTAAATAATATTTGAAAGACTAAGCCTAATAATGTCAACATATAAGGCAGCATTGCAGGGTAAACTTTAATTGATTCCCAAATTTCACCTTTCATTAAAGAAATGAATGCCCGTTGTATTCCACAGCCCGGGCATTCAAAATTTAAGTATTTAACAAACACACAAGCTACCATGTGTTGTTCTAACCATTCTATCATTGACCTAAAGCAGCCCAAGGAACCATTGAAAACGCAGCTCCTAAAATGGCGAAATAGATTATGTAGAAAATAAGTAAAAGAGAACTCAAGCTTAATCCGATTATTGCACAAACTCTACCAGCCTTTAGATTATTGAATGAACCCGGATTATACGACGAAGGATTAGCATTATAAAGAGCTAAATCCTTTTTAGCAAGTACAAGCGCGATAATACCGCATACTATACCTACCAATCCTGCGCAAAAACATCCGGGGAAAATTGAGCAAATTCCAAGTACAAGAACAGCTACGGCATTAGGTAAATTCTTAGCCGGTACGAAGCCGCCTTGTTCAGACTGGTTAGGGGTTTGAGGGTTTGAAGTGTTTTCCATAATATTAATTTGTTGTAACTCAAAGATATGTTTTTTTTTATACCCTCAAATAGATATTAACAAAATGCTGTTTTTTAATTTTTCTCACAAAAGCGAACCTTTTTCATTAATCCCCGTAAAATTATCTAAACAAACTAAACAGCTTTAGAAGTCTTTACAATCAAGGCTTTCAGAAGACGATAAAATTAATTTATGAAAACAATTAAGAATACAACGATAACAAATCAACCAAACATGAAAACAAACCTATTAACCTGTTTAAAACTTTCGGCTTATGAAAACACATTTATTCACCACCATAGTTATGGTATTTGTCATTCAGGCAATGGCAATAGGCCAAACACAAGACAACCTGACTGAGGATAAGTCTTTGCAACAATGGCTTACTGAGGCAAGCAATTTGGGCTTGTCAGGAGCTGAACGAAGTGAATACATCACTTCAAAGAAAAAATTTAATATTATTCAGTCGCACAATCATGCGACAAATCAAAAGCCTGCGAATCCCAACCCCACCCTATCTGCGCAGGCTGCAAATTGCACTAATATAGATTTCGAAACCGGAAACACCCAAGGCTGGACAACAAGCTGCGGTTTTCATCCAATCTGGAACAATCAAGGTTGTTGTGGAAATCCGGGTGGGCAACAAACAATCATGACAGGAAATGCCGCAGATCCTTTTGGAGGATTTCCGGTTGTTGCTCCCGGCGGACAATTTTCTTTACGATTGGGTAATAATGGTGTAGGCGGACAAGCAGACAGATTAGAACAAACATTTTTGGTTTCAGCCGCGAACGCAAATTTCACTTATAAATATGCGGTGGTTTTTCAAGATCCGGGACATACGCAAGCGCAACAACCTGCATTTGTAATTGAAATGTTTGACAGTTTAAATAATGCCATTCCTTGTACTTATTACAACGTATCTGCCGGACAAAACATCCCGGGCTTTGTTAATGCTAATAATGGCGTGGTTTACAAACCATGGACAGATGTGGTTGTAGACTTAACAAATTATATTGGTCAAAATGTAACTATTCGATTCACGACATATGACTGCGCACTTGGCGGGCATTTTGGATACGCTTATCTGGATGGAAATTGTGCCGCTTTTCAGACTACAATGGCTGATACAATTTGTCCTGGTACAAGTAAAACAATTTGTGCTCCTGTCGGCTTCGGTAGCTATTTATGGAGTGGAAACGCTGCTGTAAATGGACAAACCACTCAATGCGTAACTGTAAATACGCCAGGTAACTATCAGGTTCAAACTACCATGGTAACAAATTGTCAAGGACCAACTTTTACTTATCCTATATATAACCATCCAACTCCAAATGCAAATTTCAACATTGGAAACAGCAACAATACTTGTCATAAAACTGTCAATTTTCACAACACTTCAAGTATGTCTTCCGGAACTTTGACAAGCTATTTCTGGGATTTCGGCGACAATACAACATCCACTCAAAAAGATCCCGTTCACACCTTTCAGTTCTTCGGAACTTACACAGTTAGTTTAATAGTTGGTTCCCCTTATGGATGCTATGATACTACAACTAAAGTAATAACAATCAATCCTGGTCCTTTAACAAACATTTCATATAACCCTATTTGTCCAAATACTTCAGTAACTCTATACGACAATTCTACAGTAACTCAAGGTAATATTACTAATTGGATTTGGAACTTTGGTAACAATATTGTTTACACAACTCAAAATCCAACGCATACGTTTGCTAACAGTGGAATCTACACTGTAACATTAACTGTAACAAGCAATCAAGGATGTGTCAGCACAGGAATACATACTGTAATTGTTAGTCCTTTACCAAATCCTGACTTTCTTTGCAATCCGGTTTGTCAAGGACAACCTAGCCTATTTCAAAATTTAAGTTCTATTTCAAGCGGAAGCATTTCAAATTACCTATGGAATTTCAATGTTAACCAAACAAGTACTCAGGTTAATCCGGGATTTACTTTCCCCGCTAATGGAAATTATTCTGTTCAACTGACTGCAGTAAGTGATGCCAATTGCATTAATTCCATCGTTAAAACAGTTCAGGTATATGCTAATCCTACAGCTAGTTTCACAGCACCAAATATTTGTCAGGGTACAAATATGCAGTTTAATAATTACAGTAATGCGGGAGAAGGCTTTATTAGCTCGTATCAGTGGTTCTTTGGAAATGGAAATTCAGGTGGGCAACAATCTCCAGTTGTTAACTACCCCAACGCCGGAAATTTTAATGTGAGCTTAATCGTAACAAATGACAAAGGCTGTTTTAACAGTATTATGAAGACAGTTACTGTAAATCCTGCGCCAATTGTAAGCTTCAGCAATAACACAGCATGTCAGAATCAATTTACACATTTTAGCAACACCAGTAATTTAAATAACAGTAATGTTATTGCTTGGAACTGGGATTTTGAAAATGATGGCATTAAAGATGATTCACTTTCTGCAAATCCGGTTCACATGTATCCGGGCTATGGTTCATTCTACTGCAAACTAACTGCTGTTACAGACAAGAATTGTTCTTCAACTGCATACAATGCTGTAATCATCAGACCTAACCCTGTGGCTAATTTTACTGCTAAATCCGTTTGTCTGGGAGATAAAACTGATTTTATAAATAACACAACAAACCCACAGGGAAATATCACTTCATACCAATGGCAATATTATGGAGATGGTAATATTTCCAATATTTTCAAGAATGCATCACATACTTACACATTTGCCGGAGTGTTCCTTGTAAAACTTGAAGTTCAAAATGAATACGGATGTACAAATATCATGAGCAAATCTGTTTATGTTCATCCTAAACCACATGCGCAATTTGTTAGCAGAAATCCAAAGGGTTGCAATACAATCTGTGTAACATTTACAAATCAATCCAATATTCAATATGGCAAAATTGCGACAACACAGTGGATATTTGGAGACGGCAGCAAACCTGCTTACGATTTTAATCCAACTCATTGTTTTAAAAGCGGTAAACATACGGTTACTTTAAAGGTGGTAAGTGACAGCGGTTGCATTGACACATATGTTGATCACAATTCTGTAGAGGTATATCCAAAACCAATTGCTTCTTTCAACATGGAGCCGGACGAACTTGATGAATTGGAGCCTAAATTATCAGTTACCAGTAATGCCTACGGAGCAAACGAAGTTCAATATTTTATTAATGATGGCAGCATTTACCTAAAAGATAACTTTAACCACACTTTCACAAATCTAGACAAACAAAAACCAATTATTTTTCAGGTTGTGACAAGCATACATGGTTGCAAGGATACAACTTCCAGAATTCCGAAAATAAAGCAATCTTACGCCATTTACATTCCTAATACTTTTACACCTAACTATGATGGCCTAAATGATGGATTCAAAGCAGTTGGCTTTAACATCAAAGAATTTAAATTAAGAATTTATGACAGATGGGGCGAATTAATATTTGAAACAAACGACATGAATACAGCCTGGGATGGTCACACCAATGGCAGCAATGAACCAATAAAAGACGATGTATATGTTTGGAAAGCGAATGTTGTAGACATCAACAACAAAGCACATGAGTTAGTAGGTCATGTAACTCTTCTAAAATAAAAAAAGCCCTTCGGGGCTTTTTTTATGATTCTACAGATTCTCTAAGATTCTTAATTAGTTGTATTACTTTTTGCCTTCTCTCAGAAAATAAAGCCAATTTATCTTTTTCAGCCTTTAATTTTGATTCGGCTTCTACCAAGAGCTTTTCGCCTCCCTTAGCATTTTTAAAAAAGCCCATATTATTCTCAAAAGTATTTAATGTACTGTTGATTTCATTTATTTGTTTCTTTAAGAAATCTGCCTCCTTACTTAATAAATCTTTAGCATTTTCGGATGCAGCAAAGCGGTCTATTTTAGCTTGAAACTGGATATTCTGCTTTTCATTTTGGCTAATACCTATTTTCTCTAAATATTCATTGAAAAGAGAATAAAAAGAATCATTAATTCGCTTTACTTCTTTAGAAGGAACTTTACCTGCCTGATTCCACTTTGCTATAAACCCGTTTAAAGCTTCTCTGTCTGATTTAGTTTCTCCTGATAAATTAAATGCTTTAAATTCACTTAATAATTGTTCTTTTGCTTGAAGATTATCTATCAATGAGGCTTCCATTTTTTCAAAGTGATTCTTCTTCGATTCGAAAAAATAATTACAGGCTTCTCTAAACTTTGCATACAATTTTGGTTCTTCTCTATCACCATTGGCTGGATGCTTCTTCCACTCTTCTTGCAATTTAATCAACTCTTTGGAGGTTCTTATCCAATCAGTTGACTTTTTTAAAGCGTCAGCCTTCTCGATTAATTTTTCCTTAACCTTTCTATTCTCAATATGTTTCCCCTGTAATCCTGCATAGAAATCCTTTTTTGAATCAAAAAACAAATCACAATACTTTCTAAATTCTTCCCAAAGTTTAGCATTGTCCTTTTCGGTAGTTCTACCTATTTCCTTCCAGTCGGTTTGTAGTTTAATTACAGACTCAGTGTTCTTATTCCAATCTTTTATTGAAGTAAAAGGCAATTTCTCGGTTATCTGAATGAGGTTTTCTATTAATCCCTTCTTCAATAAGGCATTTTCCTTTTTAAGTTCTTCCTGATTCTTATAAAAGCCTTTAATCTTTTCATAAACAGCATCTACTGCACTACGATACTCTTGTTTTAAGTCTTCCCATTTTTCATTTGGTACAGGACCAATCTCATCCCACTCATTTCTAAAAACTCTTACTGAATGCTCTATTTCCTTCGTGTTTTCATTTTCTAACAGAGCCTTCACTTTTAAAATTAATTCAGATTTAAGTTCTAAATTCTTCTTTAAGTCATGCTCTTGAAGGTCGCGGTAAATTTTTAAATTATAGTAGAATTCTTCAACAGCCTGACTGTACTTCGCCTGAATATCTTTGTATTTATGAGGACTTACTGCACCACTCTCTTTCCATTCATCTTGCAATTCTTTGAGCTTTTTAACGGCAGCGCCAACATTTTCGCTTAATCTGCTTAAATCAGATATCTGCTGAATAATTGTCTCTTTAACAGCTAGATTTTTTTCCTGCTCATTTGCTAATCTAGAATCGTACTCCTTCTTTAGCTTTTTGTATTTAGAGACTAGCTCATCAAACTTATTATCTAAATTGTCTTTTTCAAAAACAAACTCGCGTGCCTTTCCACCATCATTGATGTAGTTTTGTTTAGCTTCCTCAAATTCATTACTCCAGGCTTTCTGATAATCTTTTTGAATAGTTTTTAGTTCTGATGTATTCTCACCAATACCACCTTCTAACAATGATTCAAACTTCTTTATTAATTCCTCTCTCATATTCAATATTAATAAGCATTTTGAAGAATGCTTCAAAACCAAATTTATTAATTTTTGATTAAATAAAAAGTAAAATTATTACGAAAAATAAAGCGCTTTAGTTAGCCTTCTTAATCGCTTCTGAAAATGTAGGAAAATTATTATGGTGCCATTTCATCATAATCGTACCGTTTTTCACCAGCATTAATCCCGGATTACTTCTCAACATCGTTTTTAGCACAGTAGCATCAACTGTTACAAAATCGTACAGAGCATTATGATCGTGCTTAAACTTATCTATATCATTAGGACCAGATGCAGTTAAAGCAACCATTTTTACTTTACTTTGTTGTGCCAATTTGTAGAAATCGTTGATTTCTGAGTGCAACTCTTCGTCGCTTTCTGTTTTTGCCAAATCATACATCAGTAACCAGAATACAGGGGCCTCCTCATGTAACATTAATTCAGTAACATTATCTCCTTCAAGAGAATTAATATTAAAGTCTGTTATTTTAGGTGGATTTACCGCTTCTGCAACTAAATTGGTCACCATTGTATCAAACTGCCATACTAATGTATCTTCCCATATTTTTGACGCCATATATTCATCATTTGTCATTTCCTTCTTCTCGGCATTATTAGCAATTTTCTCATAAACCATTTTTGTTTCGTAAACAGGATCCTTGTAAGTAGGTCCTTTTTCCATGTTCTTGTTAATATTCATACCTACAGCATAGGGACGAAAATCAAATATCGGAAGATTGCGGTAGGTATAAATAGGAAACCAAATTGACAAAATGACGCCTATACCCGAAAGCGTAGCAGATAACATTGGAGAAAAAAATTCTTTTATATTATCCTTTCCGGCAAACAGCAATGTTATCAATACCATCAAGGCAATATCCTTCCAGAAACTTTCCCAAGGCTTTAACTGCAGGAAATCTCCAAAACAACCGCAATGTGTAACCTTATTGTAACAAGCGGAATAAAATGTAAGGAAAGTAAAGAATACGATTTGGGCAAGCAAAAGCCAGAGTGTTAGCATTTTCTTGTACCCTATTAATAGAAATATTCCCAATATTATCTCGCTGGCACAAACAATCATGGCTAAAGGCAAGCTTATATGCGCAAACATTTCAAAAAAATCTAATCCGCTATCTGCCTTAAAAACTTCAACATACTCTTCCAATTTATAAGAAAAACCCAGTGTGTCATTTGCTTTAATGAAACCGGAAAAAATAAACAAGCATCCCACTAAAACTCTAGAGATGTGAGTCAACCAAGGCAATCTTGAAATAAATGAAGAACCATTAATCAACAGTAATTCCACTCCTAACAAAATAGCAATCGTTGTTTTACTAAAACAATCCGGACAAATTAAAAACAATATTAGTGCCAGACCCAGGCTCCAAATTAATTTGAATAACTTCGATTTAAAGAATTGTTTCATCAACTGTATTGATTAGCTAATTTAATTGATTTTAAAATTAAAACAGAAGCCGTTATGATTTAACTAATTAATCTTTTTTAACGAACAACAAGGTCTTTGTAAACAATTAACTCATTTCTTCCCGTTATTTAAAGCATTTAAGCATAAAGAATATTATTATATTCGCATGAACATGAGTGGCTGCCTGGTGATAATACCAACATACAATGAAATCGAGAATGTTGAAAATATGGCTCGAAAAATATTCGGACTGCCTAAATCGTTTCATTTATTGATAGTTGACGATGGCTCACCGGATGGCACTGCTGATGTAGTTAAAAAATTGCAGAAAGAGTTTCCGGATAAACTATTCTTAGAAGAAAGGAAAGGAAAACAAGGACTTGGCACTGCCTATATTCATGGCTTTAAATGGGCATTACAAAGAGATTATCAATATATTTTCGAAATGGATTGTGATTTCAGCCATAATCCGAATGATTTATTAAGACTATTAGATGCTTGTCAAACTAAAGGAGACGTTGCAATTGGCTCCAGATATGTTAAAGGCGGAAATGTAAGCAATTGGGACATGAAACGCATCTTGCTTTCTTATTTGGCCTCTTTGTATGTAAGATTTATTCTGTGGTTTAATGTTAAAGATACCACTGCCGGATTTAAATGCTACAAAAGAAAAGTCTTGGAAGCTATCAATCTCGATAATATCAAATTTATGGGATATGCCTTTCAGATTGAAATGAAATATACGGCATACAAAAAGGGTTTCAAGCTTGTTGAAGTTCCAATTACCTTTGTTGACAGGGTTTTAGGAACAAGCAAGATGAGCTCTAAGATTTTTAAAGAAGCCTTTTTAGGCGTTATACAGATGAGATTTAAAAAATTCTAATATGCGTACTTTTTACTTTCTACTTTCTTTTCTAACGATTTCTGCCTTCAAAGGACAGGAAAAACATTTAAAAAACATTCAGAAATTAACCTTTGGCGGTGATAATGCGGAGGCTTATTTCTCCCCGAATAGTGAAGAACTAATTCTTCAAAGTAATAACAAACAATGGGGTGTTGAATGCGACCAAATTTTCAGAATGACTATTGCCGAAGCGGTGAAAGACACAGCATACAGACCGAAAATCGTAAGTACCGGAAAAGGCAGAACCACATGTAGTTATTTTATGCCTGATGGAAAAGACTTTCTTTACGCATCAACACACTTAAAACATGACAGCTGTCCTCCGCCTCCAAAAATCGAAACTGGCAAATACCTTTGGCCAATTTACCCGGAGTATGATATATTTCTTGCTGCAGAAAATGGTACTATTAAAAAACAATTAACCAATGCAAAAGGCTATGATGCAGAGGCAACCGTTTCTCCAAAAGGAGACAAAATTGTTTTTACCAGTGATAGAAGTGGGGATCTGGAGCTTTGGATAATGGACATTGATGGCTCAAATCAAAAACAAATAACCAACACATTAGGATATGACGGAGGAGCTTTCTTTTCTCCTGATGGCAAAAAGTTGGTTTTCCGAGCCTCTCGTCCTAATTCTGAAGAAGAGATTAAGGAATATAAATTTTATTTATCTCATCATTTGGTTGCTCCAACCAATATGGAAATATTCACCTGTAATATTGATGGCAGTGATATGAAGCAAATTACAAAACTTGGTAAAGCCAATTGGGCGCCGTTTTTTCATCCTAGTGGTAAAAAAATAATTTTTTCCTCCAATCATCAAAGCAAGAAAGGATACGATTTTCAATTGTTTATGATTGATATTAATGGGAAAAAATTGGAACAAATTACATCTGAAAGTATATTCAACGCATTTCCTATGTTTTCTCCCAACGGAAAAAAATTGGTCTGGTCGTCTAACAGAAACAACCACGGAACAAGAGATACCAACTTATTTATCGCTGATTGGGTTGATTAACTTATCAAGAAACTTTATACGATAATTCACTTCAAGGTCAAATTCATTACTAACTAATTCGCTTTGATATTTTTGATATAAGAAAAAAGTTTTTTCCAGAATCGAATTCTCATTATTACTTTCCTTTTCTATATCACTCACACACAACTCAAACAAAGCATCTGCAAGCATTCTGATTTTAATGGGATTTAATTCGGGATTACGCGCCACCCTCTCGTTAAACTCACTAAACGATTCAGTTCTAATTGAATTCAATTCCTGATTAGTAAAACTTGAAACTAATTTTTCCAATTCTTCCTCAAACTGCTGATAGTCTTTATTCTTGCGTAAACCAATAACAATTCCCAGAAACTTTGAAAATGATTCTAATTGACGTACAAGGTAATCCTTCTTATACATCTGTTAGCTCTTGATAGATTTTTAAGACTTGTGGAATGATAGCCTGCTCTTCATCATTTATAATAACATAATCAGCCACAGTCGATTTTTGTTCGTCTGTGGATTGAGCATTAATTTTATTAATAACAGCCTCTTTGCTTAAACCATCGCGTTTCATAATTCGTTCAATGCGTAAAGACAAGGGAGAAGTAACAACAATCAACTTATCAAGTTCATTATGCAATTTAAGTTCTACCAGAAGAGCGCTTTCTTTAATCACAAGGCTGTTCCTATTCTTCTCAACAAATGATTTAAAAGCATCTCCTACAAACGGATGAATAATTCCGTTTAGTTTCAATCTTAATTCTTCATCAGAGAAAATGACTTCTGATATATGTGACTTATTAAGTTTACCATTTTTATATGATTTTTCTCCCAATAAATCAATTACTTTTCTTTTAATATAAGGATCCGCATAGGCTTCCTTTGCTTTATTATCGCTGTTAAAAATCTTTGCCCCTAAAGTTTCAAAGACTTTGGCAACAACCGATTTACCGGAACCTATTCCGCCTGTTAATCCTACAATCATTTTTTCAATTTCACTAAATCAACTTTTTCTGGAGAAAAAGAGATAATTCTAATTGATTTGTTTTTTGAGAATACATCCAAAACTGCCTGTTTATTATCTTCAGAAATATCACTTTCAATTTCAAGCTGCATTCTTAATACTTCATCATTTAGAGTAATTCCATCTAAACTGTATTTTATCCTGATAGAAGAAGGGAATGCGTTGTATTTAACAACGCCATCATTGATAAACAATGGAACCTCAATTTCTTTTATATTATCATAAGCATTAACTGATTCAATTTTAACAAAATGAGTTAGTGAACTTAGTCCTTTGGGTAAATCAATTTTATAATATGCTGTTGAAACTGAATATCCTGTATCAATCAAAGAACC
>JBFWYJ010000044.1:0-13279 GCA_050186555.1 Bacteroidia bacterium | reverse complement strand
TATAATTATTTATTAGACATTGTAAATGCCATTACCATTTTCGTAGATGGTTGTGAAAGTGAAGATTCGCAAGCAATCATATATAACTAAGAGATAAATTAAATAAGAAACGAGATTATAAAATAGATATTAAATAAAACGCATGGAAAATTGCAGTAAATTAAACAGGATTGTGGAGATCAATATTGCCAACGTAAGTTATGCTGATATTGAATTAAACGGGAATACCTGTTTCGTGGGGACAAACAACTTTGGGAAGACATCATTACAACGTGCTATCCTTTTCTTTTACAGCGCGAACAGCAGAGGATTAGGGATATCTTCTTC
This sequence comes from Bacteroidia bacterium, assembly GCA_050186555.1. Taxonomy (GTDB): domain Bacteria; phylum Bacteroidota; class Bacteroidia; order B-17B0; family Aurantibacillaceae; genus Aurantibacillus. Next base: position 12,952 of record JBFWYJ010000044.1, on the reverse strand, counting down.
TCAAAAGCCGTTTGAAGAACATTACTTCAGATATGAAAACTCCTATATTATTTATGAAGTAGTAACAGAAGAAAAACCCTTTTTTGTAATTGTTTACCGTCACAATAAATTAGTGTATCGTTTCGTTGATGCGGCTTATAATCCGGATTTTTTCTTTAATGAGAATAATGAAGCCAGAAAGATAAAGGAGGTAGTTGCATATCTGGAAAAGAATGGCGTGTTTATTTCTAATCAAATTGACACCTTTGAAAGATATAGAAATGTTATTTATGGAACAGAAACAGATAAGCAATTAAGCAAATTCCATTTATTAAAAGGGAACGAGAAATACCAAAATATTCCAAAATCAATTACCAATGTATTTCTTTCATCCAAAAGTTCTATTGATACACGTTTCATCAAAGACTTTATCGCGAACTCATTAACTACAGAAACCTCCAGCATAAAACTGGAACAGGTAGAACGTCAGTTGCGTCAGTTCAATGAAAAGTATGCAGACATCGAAACTTATTTAAAGAAAGAATCTCAGCAACTGATTGAATTAATTGACAAAAAGTACGACCAGGTACACATGTTGAAAGGTCACCAAATGGAACTGGCAGATAAATTAGGCAGCAGCTTAAGATTTGCCGAAACCCAGAACGAAAGCATTTTGGAAGCCTCCAGGAAAAAGGAAAAAGAACTAGAAGATTTGGCTAACGAATTTGAAGAGAATACTGATACGATTGAAGGCAAGCAAAACGATATCCGTGAGGAAATTGGGTATTACGACAGAAGTATTCGTGAAGCTAATAAGAAATTAAAAAGTTATCAGGAAAAGAATATTGACGTTGCTGTTGAAAAACACGCAGAACGAGAGAAATTACAAGTAGAATTAAATATTGCCCGTCGCGAATATGAAAGTTTAACTTCTAATGTTGCTAATATTGAATTAAAGTACAGTTCCTTAATTGAACAGTTACGAAATGACAAAGCCGCATTTATTAATAAAATTAACGCTAAGACCAGCGAAGTATTCAATCACTATAACGAATTACAATTAATCCAGAAAAACGAATTCAATAAGCGTGAAGTAGAACTAAAAGACAAGCGTGAATTAAGTTTAGAAGAACTAAATGAAGAATTACGCGAGAAACAAATTGAGTTCAACTCCTTAAAAAGTGATGAAAAAGTAATACGCAATACCCGTTTCTATGAACAAGAATTAAAAGCGCTGGAAACAGAATTAGCTGAGCTGCGTGGTGTTACTTATAAGAACAAAAGTGAGCGTGCAATCAAGCAAAACATGATTGCCACGATGCAACGTGAATGGGAAGGATTGGAACAAAAACTAAAATCGTCATTATCGAACCGCTCTAGTCAAACGAATACAGAAATACTTCGTATTAAGAATGAAATCAAGGAAATTGAAGATAAATTAAATGTACAGCATGATGCTTTGTACGGTTTCCTGGAAAAGAACGTAAAAGATTGGCAGAATACGTTTGGTAAAGTATTAAATGAAAAATTACTATTCCGTTCAGATCTAACACCAACAGTAAGTCCGGAAAATATTGACACCATTTTTGGTGTGAAATTGAATTTGGACGGCGTTGATATTATTTCCAAATCCATTGAAGAATACCAGTTTGAAAAAACGGAAAGATTGGTTCAAATCAAAGATCTGGAAGAAGGATTAAGTCAGTTCCAAACTGCCATCAATGAAGAGAAAATGTTGGCAGCGGATAAATTCGGTAAACAAATTGGTGAGTTAAAAGAAGAAGTGAAGGTACTCTCCTACTCTCTTGAATTGGCCGATAACCGTGAAAAAAAGTTACTGCAAGAGTTGGAGGACTGGCAAGTGCGTGCCGGAAAAGAGGTAGAAGAATCATTGATGGGCAACCGTCAGCGTTTAAATATTGTTGAAGAAGAATTGGCGGTATTAAACAAAAAGAAGAATCAAATACTAAACGATTTCAATGAAGAGTTCGAAAAATTACGTGCATACAACACAGAACGTCTAAATGATTTAAAGCAGAAGCAGGAAGTTGAAATCAGCGAGCTGGAAGTTGAGAAAAAAGACCGTGTTAAAGAATTTGAAGCCAAGGAAGACGAATTATCAAAAGAGAAAGAAGGCAACTTCAAAGACAAAGGCGTTGATGCAAAACAATTGCAGGAAGTTGAAGCAAAATTAAAAGAGCTACAGGAAGCATTAAAAGAAATTGACCAGTATTCGCAAATTGTAAGTGATTACTTAAAAGACAAGAGAGAAATTTTCGACAAGCTTCCTGACATGATTAAGAAGAAGGAAGATTTTGTAAAAACCAATAATGAATTAACCGAGCAAATTGAAGAATTAACAAGGAAATACAACGCTAAACGTTTGGAACTTAACAAACAAAAGAAAGCATTTGATGAGGAATTAATTGAGTTCAATAACGGCATCAATTTCTTCAGTAATAACTTCCGTGAAACGCCTGTGTATGCTAAGTTTTCAGACATCATTGAAAGAGCTGAACCAAAACGTACCAATTACAACATCATGGATTTGTGTACACAGTTATTGAAGAACCATTCACACTTCAATGAAGAGTACGGCGCTTTCCAACGTTACGTTAATGAGTTTTCGGGTAAATTCAGAATTGATAACCACTTCAACTTTATTATCCGCAACGATGCCACACAAGGTGAATACGAAAGATTTGCACAAAACTTGCGTTCATTTATCAATGAAAACAAAATTGAATTGTCTATCGCTGAAACTGCTACGCAAATTGGTTTGGTAACGGACAGTATTGCCACTAAGGTAAAAGAGTTAAGCGGACAAAAAGACAAGATTCAACATATCATTTCATTAATTGCAGAAGACTTTAAGAAAGCGGAGTTTGAAGAAAGCAGATTAATTGAGTTTATCAAAATCAGACTAGAAGAATCTGACAATAAGATTTACAAATTGTTGAAACGCATTGAAGAATTCAGAGAAGAAAACGGTTTGGTTTATAATGAGGGCTTGTTTAATACAGATTTTGCAACCGGACAAAAACGCGAGATCAGTGCAAGAGCGGTAAGATTGTTGGATCAATTGCGCGTTGCTATTAAAGAGCAAGAGCAAGAAGAAATCAAATTGCAGGATTTGTTTGAATTGAAGTTCAACATTAAAGAAGGTATGAATGAGACAGGCTGGACACATAAAATTGACAGCATTGGTAGTACCGGAACGGACATCTTAGTGAAAGCCATTATTTACATCACTTTATTGCATGTATTTATTAAAGAAAGTAGTCACAGAAGCAGTAAAGATTTCAAGGTGCATTGTATCATTGATGAGGTTGGTCAGATTTCTGCACACTACCTGAAAGAATTGTTACGTTTTGCGAAAAACAGAAATATCATGATGATTAACGGATTACCAAATAAATCCGGACTAGAAAGTCATTATAAATACACTTACCAATTCCGAAGGGAAGAAAACAACAATGTGAGGATTTTCCCAAGTATTGTTACAGAAGTAGAAGTATAATTGAAGCCCCGAAAGGGGCTTTTTTATAATAGTCAATAAAAAAACAGGAATCCTGAGCGCCTGCCGGTAGTCAAAGGATGGGCTTGTAGCCAAGCGAAAAAAAATATAGTACCTTACATCTAATAATGTAAGATTTTCTAGAGAAATGTCGGAATTACTTTTAGTAACCAAATATAATCATTTAGTTATCAATAATTTAACAAATTTAGAAAATTTGTTAAAACCTCAGAATAAGCGTAAATTTACGCGCGATGGAAGTCAACCGTATTTTATCTATGGGAGTGACCTGGCGAAGCTGTGGGGTGGAGTTATTTTTAGCCCTATCCCCCGCCTTCCCCCATAGGGAAGGAGCTGAATGTATCACTTCTAGTGATTCGAAGAAACGCCTGCCTGCCGTAAGGTAGGTACCGAGAAGTGACAAGCATTCTGTCATTGCGAGTGAATGAAATGAACGAAGCAATCTCTTTAAATAATATTTATCATTCTTTTCTTTGTCTTCCACACAAACTATCTTACTTTTTCTTTATAAGAAAAAGTAACCTAATTTCTAATGATTTACAACATACATTTCGATAGAAGTCTGTTTGAACATTCTTTTCTTTGTCTTCCACACAAAGAAAAGAATCAAAAGAAAAGTCACCGCTGCGCATCCTCGTTTACCCAAAACGAAAATGACGCTAAAATTTGTAAGGCTTCGCTGAACAAATTTTTGACGCTTTCATTTCCTTTGGGTCCCAAACTGCGGATGCTAATGCGGATTAATTCAAATAAGGCGATAAGCTACAGCGATAGCTTTAATGGAATAATTAGTATTAATGAACGTGCGTTGGCCGGAAAATCTGCGCCGGCGTTTAGCCTGTGTGGGGAATCAGATTTTCTTGATTCCTGCCTGCCGGCAGGCAGGTTTTGGTTACTTTTTAATCAAGAAAAAAGTAACATTAAATAATCGAATGATATCAAACAAAAAAATACTTATTACCGGAGGAGCCTTGGTAAAACCTATCCCCAACCCTATGATGATGCATTGTTTGTATATAACGGAATCATCGAACCCTGAGGGTTTCCGAAGGAAAGGGAGAGCTAATTAGGTGTTATAACTTTTGTGGATAAAATGATATCAAACAAAAAAATACTTATTACCGGCGGCGCAGGATTCATAGGAAGCAACCTGTGTGATTATTTCATAGAGAGAAATAATTACATCGTCTGTTTGGATAACTTCTCTACAGGAAAAAAAGAAAACATCGCTCATTTATTGGAAAACAAAAACTTCCAATTAATAGAAGGTGATATCAGAGATTTGGAAACCTGCAAAAAGGCATGCCATGGAATGGACTTTGTTTTGCATCAGGCAGCACTCGGTTCGGTGCCGCGCAGCATTAACGACCCCATCACAACTAACAGCGTAAACATTGATGGGTTTTTAAATATGTTGGTAGCAGCAAGAGACACAAACATCAAACGTTTTGTATATGCTGCCAGCAGTAGTACTTATGGCGACAGTGAAACCTTACCGAAAGTGGAGGATGTAATTGGCAAGCCACTCTCCCCTTACGCGGTAACTAAATACGTGAACGAATTATACGCGCATGTTTTTGGATTAAACTACGGACTGGAATGTATTGGCTTGCGCTACTTCAATGTGTATGGCCGCCGCCAAGACCCTAACGGCGCATATGCCGCAGCCATACCAAAATTCTGCATGCAACTGATGAAGTATGAAAGTCCGGTAATCAACGGCGATGGCACCAACAGCAGAGATTTTACTTATATCGACAACGTAATTCAAATGAATGAACTGGCATTAGCAACAACAAATCCCAAAGCCATTGGTGAGGTGTTTAATACCGCTGTTGGAGAAAGAACAGATTTGAATCAGTTATTAAGTTTACTAAAAAATTATTTATCACAATACGATTCAAAAATAAAAAATGTGGAAGTAATTCACGGGCCTACGCGCAAAGGAGATATCCCCCACTCTTTGGCGAGTATTAAAAAAGCTGAGGATATACTAGGATATAAACCTTCTCATATTTTAGAGCAAGGTTTAAAAGAAGCAGTAGAATGGTATTGGAAAAATTTAAAATGAGAAAATTTAATCGCTATGTCAGTCAAGGCGAAACAAGGCTTGTTTTGGTTCAGACAAACGTTTACTCGTTTCGTCTACATTCGAGTAGTTCTGCTTTTACAGCAGAACGTATCGAGAACTTAGAAAAGGGCTTGCCTGCCTTATCAAGGCTTTTGCGAGTGGAGGCAGGCTTGAAAGAAGCTGTGGAATGGTGCCTGAGCTCATCAGTAAGCTTGTCGAATCATGTCGAAGGATTGTATTGGCAAAATTTGAAATAAAATGATAAACGTAACAAGATCACATTTACCTTCCCTCGAAGAATACAACGACTATCTAAAGAAAATATGGGAAACCCGTTGGCTGACAAATCGAGGAAACTATGTTCAACAATTGGAAAAGGAAATATGTCAAAAATTAAACATTAATCATTTATTATTTGTCTCAAATGGTACCATAGCCTTACAAATTTCAATAAAATCCCTCGGACTTAAAGGAGAAATCATTACTACTCCATTCTCTTATGTTGCAACTACAACATCTATAATTTGGGAAAACTGTAAGCCAGTTTTCTGCGACATCAATCCTGTAGACTTTTGCATCGATCCAAACAAGATAGAAGCATTGATTACACCAGATACATCGGCTATACTTGCAACTCACGTTTTTGGAATTCCATGCGATGTTAAATTAATAGAAAAGATAGCTAAAAAACATGATTTGAAGGTAATATACGACGGTGCTCATGCTTTTGGAGTAAAATTAGAAGGTAAAAGCATTTTCGAATACGGCGACATTAGCACATGTAGTTTTCATGCTACAAAAGTATTTCACACTATTGAAGGTGGATCAATCACCTGCAACATACCTGAATTGAGAGACGGATTGTTTAAACAACATACTTTTGGGCATATAGGTGATGAATATTACTCTTTAGGTATAAATGGCAAAAATTCAGAGTTTCATGCAGCCATGGGCTTATGTAATATTAAAGTTATTGATCAAATTATAGAAGGGCGAAAAAAAGTATTTAAAACCTATGATAAATTGCTTCAACACGATTATTTACAAAGGCCTTTATTGAACGATAACGTTGACTACAACTATTCGTATTACCCTATTGTATTTAAAAATGAAAACATGTTACTAACTGCCAAAGAAAATCTTCACCGGAATCAAATCAATACAAGAAGATATTTTTTTCCGTCGCTTAATAACCTTCCTTATTTAGCGACTAAACAGAGTTGTCCAATATCCGAAGATATATCAAGAAGAGTTTTGTGCCTCCCTCTTTATCCGGATTTGGAAATGAATACAATTGAAAAAATAGCAGATACAATAAACAATATCATTGAGCATGTCTAAAGTAGCCATCATGCAACCATATCTTTTTCCATACATTGGATATTTTCAATTGATGGCATATGTTGACGTATTTGTTATTTATGATAATCTCAAATACACAAAAAAAGGGTGGATTAACAGGAACAGGATTTTAGTTAATGGAAAGGATGAATATTTGTCTATACCATTAAAGAATGCGTCTGATTACTTGTTAATAAAAGAACGATCATTGGCTAATTCGTCGGCTAAGGATAAAGTTAAGACACTCAATAAAATAGTTGGTGCATACAGCAAAGCCCCGTTCTTCAACGAAACTATTCCAGTCATAGAACGATGCTTGGCCAATCATGACAGCAATCTGTTCAAATTTATCTTTCACTCTATTGTTGAATTTAAAAAACATCTTCAGATAGATACTGAATTGGCTATTTCTTCAGAGATACAAATTGATCATAGCTTGAGATCTAAAGATAAGGTTATAGCAATTTGCAAGGCAATGAAAATGCAACATTACGTTAATCCAATTGGAGGTACTGAACTATATAACAAAGATGAATTTGCGCAAGAAGGTATAAAATTGGAATTTCTTAAGGCAAACAACATTGAATACGCCCAACTGGGTAATTCTTTTGTTCCTTATCTTTCCATAATTGATGTGTTAATGTTCAACGGCATAGCCAACGTTAAAAATTTACTAAGAAAAGAATACACTTTACATTGAGCTCATTTAAATGGATAAAAAAAGGGGTCATATTCGATCCTACCAAACACCAAACGCCTGAATGGATGTATGAATTTGCCCAAGCACCATCGGTTTGCATTCACGATGATTTTGTACGGGTATATTTTTCTTGTAGGCCTAAACCCGATTCAAATGGGCAATATGTAAGCTACTCTGCTTATGTTGACCTAGACAGAACCAATCTAAAGAATATAAAAGAAATAGGATCAGAGCCAATACTGCGGCTTGGCGAACTTGGAACATTTGATGAATTTGGCACCTACCCTGTTTCGGTAATTAAATTCAACAACGAATATAGAGCATATTTTGGTGGATGGACGAGATGCGACTCGGTTCCATTTAACGTTGCAATAGGGTATGCAACAAGTTATGACGGTAAAGTGTTCAATAAAGTTGGAGATGGCCCCATTTTATCATATTCCCCTGATGAACCATTTATTCTTAGTGGACCAAAGATCAGATTTTTTAATAACGCATTCTATCTATACTACATTGCGGGCAGAAAATGGATCATAGACAACGGAAAACCTGAGCCTGTTTATAAGATACGACTCGCAACTTCAATAGACGGTTTAACCTGGGTAAAAGCAAACAAAGATCTCATACCAAGTAAAATTGAACTTGATGAAGCACAGGCTAGTCCAGACGTATTCTTTTTTAACAACAAGTATCATATGTTTTTTTGTTATCGGCGTAGCAAAGATTACAGGGGAAAAGAAAACGGTTATCGCATAGGTTACGCTTTTTCAAACGATCTTGTTAACTGGACAAGGGATGACTCGAAAGCCGGAATTGATGTGTCAAAAGATGGATGGGATTCGGAAATGATAAGTTACCCACATATTTTTGAACTAGACGGAAAATTACACATGTTTTACTTAGGAAATGGGGTTGGCAAATACGGCTTTGGTTTAGCCACCCTAGTAGAAATATGAAGTGGATAAAACGAGGTATAATTTTTAATCCAAAAGATCATCAACTACCCAACGGATGTGTAGAATTTGCGCAATCGCCACAAACTGTTGTTTTCAACGACAGAATAAGGATCTATTTTTCTACAAGAGAAAAAGATCACCGTAGTGGTTTATACTTAAGCCACATTGCCTTTGTTGATTTTGACTTAGATCTAAAAAACATCTTAGGGGTTTCTAAACGTAATGTTATTCCTCTTGGCGAAATAGGTGCTTTTGATGAACATGGAATATTTCCAATTAATCCTCTAAAACACAACAATAAGATTACCGCCTACACAAGTGGCTGGAGCAGGAGAAAATCGGTTCCAGTAGAAACCGGAATTGGATTAGTTACTAGCGACGACAATGGAGATACATTTAAACGAACGTTTAATGGTCCTATCTTAAGTTCATCCTTAAAGGAACCAATGCTTGTTGGCGACCCATTTGTGAAGGTATTTGATAACGTGTACTACATGTGGTATATTTTTGGAATAAGATGGCTACCAGAATCACAAACAGAATCGGTTGCAAGAATCTATAAGATTGGCCAAGCCACTTCCCTTGATGGTGTAAATTGGCGTAAAAACGACGGAAAACAAATTATACCAAACGTATTAAATGACCATGAATGTCAGGCATTGCCTACTGTAATAAAACTAAACAATAAGTACCACATGTATTTCTGCTTTAGAGAGGCTACCGATTTCAGAGCCAACGCAAAAAGAAGCTATAAATTGGGGTACGCCTACTCATCCGACCTTCATACATGGACACGAAAAGACGAAGATTCCGGTATCGGCTGCTCTCCCGGAGAGTGGGATAGTGATATGATGTGTTATCCACATATTTTCGAATGCAACAATAAAGTTTTTCTTCTTTACAATGGCAATGCCTTTGGAAAAGAAGGATTTGGACTTGCGGAGCTGAACAACTCATGACAAACCCATTACTATACGAAACAAATAAGGCAACAGCCACTGATATTGATTTTCACTTAAACGCCTGCAAGCAATCCTTTGTACCAAACCTAGATTCATATGTAAACATTAGTAATTATGCCAATAAAATTAGAGAAAATGGAAATACGTTTGAGGCATGGTTTAACGGAAAGTTAATTGGACTGGTTGCTGCCTATTATAACGAAAAAAAACTCTCAGCATTTATTACCAACGTGAGCATTGAGAAAGATTTTGAAGGAAAAGGTATAGCCCGTCAATTACTTTCGGATTGCAAGAGTTTTATGCAGAACAAGGGAGCATTGAAGATAGACCTGGAAATAAAACCCGAGAATACCAAAGCCATGGAATTTTATTTACGAAACGGATTTGCCATAGTAGAAAAAAAAGAAAATTATAAAATGTGCCATAAATTGAAAAAACGCCTATAAAATGAAAAGAGATTATAATAAAGAGTTACAGGATACAAAAGACCACAAATACGCTTATAATTTTGACTTTGATGTGATGCACCCATATATGCTCCGATCGTTTGAGCCATTTTTTATCAAAGGCAATTTACTTGAACTAGGTAGCTTCAAAGGCGACTTCACTAAGAGGTTCATTCCTTACTTCAACGACATAACTTGTGTTGAAGCATCAGATGAAGCAATACAAGTTGCTAAAACTAAGTTAGGAGATAAACTAAACTATATTCATTCTTTATTCGAAACAGCAACCTTACCAGCTAAATATAACAATATTGTTCTTACTCATGTTCTAGAACATATAGAAGACCCTGTGAAAGTGTTAAAAAGGGTAAATGACGAATGGCTGGCCGACAATGGGCGGTTCTTCCTGGTTTGTCCAAATGCCAACGCACCCTCGAGACAAATAGCAGTTAAAATGGGGCTCATTTCGCATAACAGCGCCGTAACATCAGCAGAAAAAGCGCATGGCCATCAGATAACTTATACACTTGACACTCTGGAGCGTGATGCAAGGGCTGCCGGCTTAAACGTAGTTTACCGTTCGGGCATATTTTTTAAAGCTCTTGCAAATTTCCAATGGGACAAGCTTCTAAACACCGATATCATATCAAAAGAATACCTTGATGGATGTTATATGTTGGGGCAGCAATATCCCGATCTTTGCTCCAGCATCTTCCTTTTGTGCGAAAAAGGCGGCAATTCAAAGGCGTAGATGATAGAGAACGTTTACTATATATCACCTCGCGACGTAAGAAAAAACAGATCCGATGCTGTTCATATTATGATGTGCTGCCAAGCATTGGCAGAGAAGAATATAAAAGTAAAACTTGTTACGCCAACCATCGTAAGAAGCGAATACGAAATAAAATTTGAGGATATAAACGCTCTATATAATATTAAAACCAAATTTGAGATTATTGAGCTACCAACCAATATTATAGAAAAAGACGCGATCAAAGATACCTTTATAAACATGTCTTTCCAAAAATTACTACATTTCACCAAGTTCTATTATTCAAACAGGAAAAATTTCAGATCGAAAGAAACCGTTATTTTAAGCCAGTGCTTTATCTCGTCTGTTCCATATATTTTCCTTAAAAAACTTGGGTTGGTTAGTTCAAGATTAACATTTATGGCGGCAGCTATCAAAAAAAATTCGCGGTTACATAAATTTGTTTACAAAAACTCAGACATAGTCGTAACTGGATTGAAATACACGGCGGCCGACATAATCAAGTATACCGGAACGGATGCGAAAAAATTTACACCCACTCCACTTATTTTCCTTTCAAACTCTTCAATTCCAAACGAGGATCTAGCAAAAGAGGAATGCAGAAAAATAGCTGGTTTTTCTTTCGATAAAAAATATATTATTTATGCCGGTAAAACCGGCGAAGGAATTAAAAGCGTAGATTATTTTATTGAATGCGCTAAGCGACTCCCTCAATTCAATTTTGTGATTGTGGGTGCGAACAACGAGGCCTTCAAGAGCTATAACGAACGAATAACAAACGAGTCTATTTTAAACCTCGAAATTAAACCATTTATGCCGTTTAAGGATTACAACCATTTTGTTAGGGCGGCAGACTTGCTGGTTGATTATTACTCGGCCACATATTACAATACATATTACTTGGGTCCTGGTAAATCGGCTTCCTATTTCAGTAGTAAGAATCCAGTTATTTTTTCAGACTTGCCATCGCTGAGGCATCTCTTTCCGGAAGAGATAGTATACTTTGTTAAGCCAGACAACATTTCCATCCTGGTTGGCAAAATAATTTACGTTCTCGCTAATAAAGCAGAAGCCGATGATAAAGCAGAACGCGCCTTTCAATACGCCAGAAAACATAGCTTTCAGTACACCATGGGTCGGATCGTTGACTTTATACAACAAAATTGACACAAAGTAAAACAATATTTAAAGGGGCATTTTATCTTACAATCACAAACATTTTTGCACAGTTACTATCATTATTTGTTAACATCATTCTTGGTAGATTGCTTATACCATCGGATTTTGGTGTGGTTGCACTATCCACAACTTTTATAGGTTCTATCACAATATTTACTTCTGTTGGATTCGGTGCTGCAATAATACATTTCCAAAAAGCCACACACGATGAAATTTCTACGCTTTATTGGATTAACTGGATACTTTCTATATTTACCTATCTAATCATTTATATTAGCGCTGCATTTTCCGCCGATTTCTTTTCCACTCCTGATCTCAAAAACATAGTGCGCATTTCAGCACTATCAATACTTCTTACTCCATTTTATATTATTCATTATAAACAACTGGAACGCGATCTTAAGTTTAAACTATTGAGTAAAATCTCATTTATTTCAACTTTTACAGGATCTATTGCTTCCATCATTGGAGCGTTTTCTGGTCTTGGCGCTTATTCTTTATGCCTTCAGCCAATAACATCCTCATTTACATTACTAATTATTGTTAATTGGAAAAGCAAATGGCATCCGAAATTCATATTCAAATTACATGAAGTTAAAAAAATGCTTTGGTACTCTGTTAAGTTCAAAGCTTCAAATTCTTTTACATTTATAGAAAGAAATATCGATTACCTGATCCTTGGAAAAATTTATCCCTCCAATGTCCTAGGCCATTACTCCTTTTCATACAATATTATGTATGCGCCTGTAAAGAGGATTTCATATTTGTTTAACGATGTATTATTTCCATCGTTTTCATCTTATCAAAACAATAAAGAAAAAATCACTCAGGCATATTTTAAATCCACTCAACTAATTGCGTTAGTTTCCTTTCCATTGATGACATTACTTGGCTTAAATGCAGAATTAATCATTCAGCTTGTTTTTGGCGATAAATGGCTTGAGGCCATTCCAATTATAAAGATTCTTTGTTTTGCAGGGGCTGTTCAATCAATTGCACAAGTAGGCG
>JBFWYJ010000043.1:0-13287 GCA_050186555.1 Bacteroidia bacterium | reverse complement strand
TTTTGGTGGGTTGTCGATAGCTGATCAAACTAACATTAGAGCCAATTTCCCAGAATTTGCTAATCCTGGATTAGCAAAAAATAATTTCTCACTTGACCATTATCCTGTAGACTATAGTTATAATCCAGACGTTACTGTCGAACAAACGAGATATTGGCTTCAATTATTTACTCATAATCGTGTTGGTGTATGGAAAGGTATTTTAAGATTATCTTTGAATACTCCAATAGACGACCAGCACGCATTGGACTATTTAAACTCTATTTAAGAATGAGCCTATACAGAAAAATACAAAGTATAAAAGCTCAAATAGTCGACACTCAAAGACTATTAGAAATGGTTCTTGACCACCCTTTAATGTCTGAGGGCCTTTCTGAGAGAATAAACATGTTACAACAAGAATTGGAGCAATTACCCAAAGAATCTTTTGAGCCCAGTGTTCAACTACTTTTTAGTGGTAATGCAGTTGTTGGCTCACAAGGTATAAAATCAAGTTTTGTTAGTAAGACAATTAGCCCATTTCAGGAAATGGTTAAAACACAAGTTGCCCTAGTAAGATTTGGAAGAGTTGGTAAAAGAGGTCAAGCAAAAAAAGGTGCAAACACGGAACTATATCTTACAGCTTTACCAGTTGGTTCGTTTGGTGTGGAGTTAAGTCAACTTGAGTCAAACGATCTATTTGATAGCATGGATGTTTCAAAGGCAATTAAAGAGGTAATGAATCTTGTTCTTAATTCAGCAACTGACGATGCAACTTTTGAATCAAGCATTGAAAATACACCTAAAAGAAATTTAACAAATCTTAAAAAGTTTTTGCAAGAAATCGTTGATGAAAATTCAATTCTAAAGATGGAAAGCGGTGAACTTGGAATTGAATTACCTAAAGAGAAAATTATGGAAGCATTTCAAAGAGTATCATCAGCAATAGATGAAGAAAACGAAGTGATTATTAGCGGTATATTTAGAGGACTACTTTTAGACTCTGGAAAATTTGAAATACAAGACGAAGAAGGTAAAAGAATTTCTGGTTTTATAAGTGAAAGTCTTGAAGAAGAACAATTAATAGAGTATGACAAATTATTTCTTAATACAAACTGTGTAATCCACCTGAGAGTTCATAAGACAAAATTCAAAACAGGGAACGAAAAGACAGACTATGAACTTCTTGAAATCAGACAACAATAATGAAAGGCCAGCTGGTAACAGCACCTACCCAAAAGGCGGGGTTTCGTGCTTCGCAGACACATTTGTGGTAGCCGAAAGTTCAGTTCTTCGAAAGAAGTTTTGTGGTAAAAGTACCGCCCTTCGGGTAGCTGCAAACCGTTAGCATTAAGAGGTGGACAGACATTCCGGTAGATAAAATACGACATGAAATACGGGCTGACTTTCATAATATTTGTTTTTCTTTTTGGCTGCAGGCAACAAACTTCGCAAATTAAAGACGTTGATAAAGAAAAAATCCCTTTTCATAAGGTTATTTATCTAGACAAATACTACTCCGACTATCTCAATGCAATAAAGTCCGACTTCTCTAATCGCGACAAAATATACTCCGAAAAAATCAAAGACGTATTAATCAAAGACCATTTTTCAAACTCAGCATATTCCGACTTTGTTCTCGAAAGTTTCTCATACCCTATTGCGGACACTTCTGACTTGGCAAAATTCATTTCGGATCTAAACGCAAATCGCGTTCAAGTCGAAACTATCATTACTTCCGTTTTTGCCTCTTGCAATAAACAGCTTAAAAACGACAGCGTAACATTTTATCTTGTTCCTTCAACCTCCGACATCAAAGACATCATAAATAAAATGGGCGGTGTCACAGGCCAGACAGCCGGCAACAAACAAATTTTAATTACAATTGACTTTAATGTAAACTCTTGGAACAAAGTTCTAGAATATGTTATTGCGCATGAATACAATCACGCTTATTGGACCAACGTTAACCTAACCGACACGTATAAATGGACTTTACTTAGGTATTTAGTTTTTGAAGGCAAAGCTGACTCTTTCGCTCACCTGCTATATCCAAACGTAAAAGCTCCTTGGACTTCTTCCTTAAGCGACAAGGAAAAAGCAGATCTTTGGAATAAAATAAAGCCCGACTTGCAGAGTGTCAATGGGCCTCTCCTCGGCGAAGTAATGTTTGGTTCTAAAAACTATCCTATTTGGGGCGGTTATAACTTGGGTTACGACATAGTGCAAAAGGCTTTTAAAAATCATCCCGACATCCTTAAAACAAACTGGACAGATTTAGACGCAGACAAATTATTAGAACTGAGCAACTATAATTAATTTGTGGGTCTTTGCAGACTGCTAACACCGAGTAGGCCGTCAGCGGGCTCCCGCCTGACCGGACGGGCAGGGAAGTATATTATTTTGCGGCCGACAAATCGGCCACTGCGTGTTTTGCGTTGGCCACAAAAATTATTGCATTTATTATTAATCAGCGGAAAATGTAGTTACACCACGGCATAGATCCGATAGCACAAGCACAGAGAACGTAAAAAACCAAATTAATTCAAAATCAATTCCGGAAGACCAACAGGGGTAGCATCCATATATGCCAACTCATGAATTTTATAAGTTATATATGGAAAAATGGGAAAGGATGCAACAATGTCTTCTGCTGATTTAATATTGTCACATTGAACGAACACCCAAAGATTTTTTCTTTCCATGTCCATTGAATAATTTAAAATCACATGAGCTTCTTTTAAAGCATTAACAACTTGTCTTTGCTCAGATAATTTACTCCACAAATCCTGACCAAAAAATTCTGGTAAAAAGATATGAACCAGATAAGAATTTTTGTTGTCCATAAACCAAATTTACAAAAAAATACCTTTGGTTTTTTATTTATGATAGGCACCTGCGTAAATAGTGCCGGTTCTGGCTGTTCCTGTTATATCAACCGGAAAAAGAGCGGTATTATTAACAACATTTGTACCTGTTAAAGGACCGAATTCTGTGTTATTCCCCAAACTAAAATCATAATTGAAGCGATCGGTAAAATCCGGGTTCTTGTTGACAATATTGTCTCTGAATTTAGAGATGTCTGAAGTGTTGATGCTTGTTAAAAGTGCGCAATTATCAAATAGGTAATTAGGAGGAAAACTCATGTTAGAGGCGTTAATATCCAATGTTATTTCATTTGGATTGCTTCCGTAAATCACGCAATTGCCAAAGTAGCACGTGTCAAGAGGTAATACTTGTTGAGCTGTGTAATTGTTAATTCTTAAATTGCTTAATTCCCGTTTACTTTCTTTTGCCCAGTAATTGGCAAATGTACAGTGAATGAATTTGTAATTGCCTCCAAGCTGAAGATTAACGCCATGTTCCTGACAATTCGATATTACATTATTACCGCCATATATATTAAACGCCTGTCCAAACAAGCCCCACTTAGACATATTTTGAATAACAGTGTTTGTTAAACGCAATCTTTTTGGCTCATTAAAATTGGAACCTAACAACTCTGCCTGCACGCCTATGTATGCATTTTTAATTATTGCATAATCAATTTCGTTTTCCAAACTACCTTCGTTAATCCAGATTCTGTCCCATTGTCCCGGTTCATCAAAATACTCCGGTTCGTTTCTGGCGCCAAGAAATTCTACTTCATTCCCGTATGTTCCCTTAACTTTCAAGGTACCATAACGGTATACCCATAATCCGGCTTTATTATTGAGATGCACTTTTGTTCCGGCAGGAATGGTTAATTTTTGCGCACTGTCTACCACTAACCATCCATAAATCACATGAGGCTTGTCGTTTGCCCAGGTAGTATCAACATTAGGATTACTGCTAATAATAGAGTAGGGAAGATAGCTGCCATCACTAAATTTAATTGTTCGGTTCGGATAATGGTAATAAGCATCTTGTCCCCATGCCTCTAAATGAACTTTTTGGGTATTTCCGTTTGTTTCAAATACGATGGCATCGTTAATGATTAATGGAGAGCTTTGATTCAAGGGATTAATATTAACCTGAATAAAAATATACATGCTATCTTGCGCAGCTATCTCAACATCCGAATGGCTGATGCCTTTAGCACCGTCAACGTTTATAATAAAGGGTGAAGCATTTCCTTTTTCGAGATAAATTTTACTAATGCTTATTCTTTGCTTATTTGGATTTCTAACGCGTATGTTTCTGGTGCTTGAACCAATTGTTGTAAACACAGTGTCAAACAAAACTGAATCGGCAGAAAAAGTAATTGTAGAACCTGGGTCGGTAATAATCTGGTCTTTTTTACAAGAAGAATTTGTTGTAACGAATAAAACGAAGAAAAGCCCAACGATTAAGTATGTCCAAATGGATTTCACAGTATTAAGGAAACGAAACCGAAATAGGAATAGTGTGTAATTACAGTTTATCTTTGATTTTTAACAACTCAGCTTTAATGGCAAGAAGTTTTTGAATTACTTGTTCTTTTATTTCTTCTTGTTCTGTCTTATCGGTCTTCTTAAGCTGGTCTTTCGCTCCTTGCAGGGTGAAACCTTTTGTCTTCACAAGGTCTATGATGCGGTAAAGGGTTTCAATATCTTTTCTTGTAAATAGTCTGTTACCCTTTTTGTTTTTAGTAGGTTTTAATCCAAACTCTTTTTCGTAAAATCTTATGGTGCTAGCGTTTATATCGAATAATTTCGATACCTCGCTTATGGTATAGTATAGCTTTTCAGTTTCTTCTTGATGCTGTACCGGCATACGACTAATTTAAAGAGAATAAATATAGGTATTATAATAGTTATTAACAATTTACAATTAATTATTTAAAGCATTTGTGTGATTTTTTTTAGTTGTAGCGGCTAATCTTGGCAAGAAATAACTGATTATATTTGCAGCAATGATTTCGTTTGACAATACAGAAATAGCTTTCAAAGCCAAGTCTGACAAGGATTTGAGCAAATCTTACTGGTTATTTAAGCTGATAGGATACCCATTGCTTGTGAATTTAGGGGCCACATTTGGACCTTTGGCGCTGAAAATTGGGTTCAAAGGCATTATTAAAAGGACAATTTTTGCTCAATTTGTTGGCGGCGAGAATATAAATGACTGTGAATCAACAATTAAGGCTTTGGGTGAGTTCAAAATTGGGGCAATTTTAGATTATAGTGTGGAAGGGAAGGAAAATGAGGAGGATTTTGAGAAATGTTTTAAAGAAACCTTAAAGACAATCAAAAAAGCCAAGAATAACGAACATATTCCTTTTTGTGTTTTCAAGGTTACCGGCTTAGCAAGGTTTGAATTGTTAAGAAAGGTAACCGAAAATGAAAATCTAAGTGAGTTAGAAGTAAAGGAGTACGAAAGGGTAAAAGAACGGGTTAGAATTATTTGTGAGGAAGCGGCAAAAGTTTCCCAACCTATTTTTATTGATGCAGAAGAAAGTTGGATTCAAATTGCAATTGATAATTTGGCAAATGAAAACATGGCGCGCTGCAATAAAAATGAGGTTATCGTTTACAACACTTACCAGCTATACCGCCATGATCGTTTAAATTATTTGAAAGACACGGTTGAGCAGGCAAAAAAGAGCGGATATAAAGTAGGAGCGAAGCTGGTTAGAGGTGCTTATATGGAGAAGGAGCGTGAAAGAGCAAGAGAAAAAAATTATGCTTCGCCTATTCAACCTGACAAAGCATCTGCAGACAGAGATTATGATTTTGCTTTAGAATATTGTATCGCTAATATCAACCATGTATCTCTTTGTGCAGGCACACATAATGAGAAAAGCAGTTTACATTTAGTTAAACTGATGTCTGAGAAGAGTATTGAAAATAGTGATAAAAGAATTTATTTTTCTCAGTTGCTTGG
Source organism: Bacteroidia bacterium (assembly GCA_050186555.1). Lineage (GTDB taxonomy): Bacteria > Bacteroidota > Bacteroidia > B-17B0 > Aurantibacillaceae > Aurantibacillus. The sequence goes on along the minus strand of JBFWYJ010000043.1, from coordinate 7,467 downwards.
CATGAGTGATCACATCAGTTACAATTTGGCTGCAAGTAATTACAACGTTGTTAAATACGTTCCTTATGGCCCTGTTAAAGAAGTTTTGCCTTATCTGATTAGAAGAGCTCAGGAGAACACGAGTGTTAAGGGGCAAACAGGACGAGAGCTTAATTTAATTCTGAAAGAAAAAGCCAGAAGAAAGTCAGCTTAAATTTTACAATCTTTTTTCCTATTTTAGGTAAATGAATTTTATTTATGTCTTTCTTGGCGGCGGTATTGGAAGTGTTGTCAGGTATTTATTAGGCTTGATATTTCAAAAATCTAACTTGCAATTGCCGCTATCCACTTTCTTAGCCAATTTAATTGCATGTTTATCGTTTGCATTATTTTTAAAATGGTCGGAAGGCAAGATGGATGTAAATGAGAACTTTAAATTTTTCATCTTAACAGGTATTTGTGGAGGGTTGAGTACTTTCAGCACATTTAGTCATGAAACCTTTGCATTGATAAAGTCAGGTCAAACATTATGGGCACTTATTAATATTGCTTTAAGTTTAATAATGGGTATTGGTATTTTCTTTATCTACATGCCTAAAAACACAGCAGGTTAATGGACTTATCCAAGAGAAAGGACGTTGTTTTTATTATTCTTGCAGGCTTCTTTATAACAAATGCCATCGTAGCGGAGTTAATAGGAGGCAAGTTGGTGCAATTCTTCGGTTTCTTTACGCAAAGTATTGGTATTATTTTATGGCCGGTTGTTTTTCTCCTTACAGATTTGATAAATGAATATTACGGAAAAGATGGCGTAAGAAAACTGACCTTTATTACTGTAGGATTAATTATCTATACATATATATTAATCACAATAGGCATTAACATTAATGCTACAAGTTTTAGTCCGATAAGTGATGATGTTTTCCAAACAGTTTTCGGACAAAGCCAGTGGATTATAGTTGGGAGCATTATTGCGTTTTTGTGTTCTCAGTTAGTTGATGTTTATTTTTTCTGGGTGATACGAAAATTAACCGGAGGCAAAATGATTTGGTTGAGAGCAACGGCAAGTACAGTCATTAGTCAGTTGATAGATACATTTATAGTTCAGTATATTGCTTTTGTTTTACCCGGTAAATGGGCCTTTGAAGAGTTTATTACTAACGCTTCAATAGGTTATGTTTTTAAGCTATTAGTTGCTTTGGCATTAATTCCATTTATTTATTTGTTTCACAGAATAATCAGCAACTACTTACTGAAAAACAAAAATGCTTAAAGTTTGAAAAGCTTCAGGGTTAACTCGACCAGCCTTGTACTATAACCCCATTCATTATCGTACCAACCCATTATCTTAACAAGATTATTTACAACAGAGGTAAAATCTGAGTCGAAAACAGCACTATGTGAATTACCAATTACATCAACTCCAACAATTGGGTCTTCCGTGTATTGCATGATGCCCTTTAATTCATTATTAGCTGCTTTTTTAAATGCACTATTTATTTCTTCAATGCTGGGAGAAGCTTTTAAAACACATGTAATATCAGTTAACGAACCATCCGGAACAGGAACCCTAACACCGCATCCTCCAACTTTACCTTCAAGGTGAGGGAAAATTCTGGTAATTGCCTTAGCAGCCCCCGTGGAGGTAGGAATTATGCTCATGGCGGCAGCTCTTGCCCGTCTTAAATCTTTATGAGGTGCATCATGAATTCTTTGATCGTTAGTGTACGAGTGAACTGTTGTAATAAAGGCGTCTTCAATGCCAAATTGATCTAGAACCTTCATCATTGGAGCAGCACAATTAGTGGTGCAACTGGCATTGCTGATAATGGTTTCACTGCCATCAAGTATCTCATCATTAACTCCCAAAACAACTGATTTAATACCCTCTCCTTTAGCAGGAGCAGACAGAATCACTTTTTTAGCGCCAGCCTCAATGTGTTTTTGAGCAAGCTCTTTGGTTAAGAAAATACCGGTAGATTCGATAACAACATCAACATTTAATTTGCCCCAATCTAATTCCGAAGGATCTTTTTTTGCAAACACCGGAATTGATTTTCCGTCAATAATGATGTTGTTTTCATCGTGACCAATTTCTCCTTGATATTCCCTATGAACAGAATCATATTTAAATAAATGTGCAAGAGTCTTGGTATCAGTTAAATCATTGATACCAACAACTTCAATATTTTTTTGTTTAAGTGCAATTCTAAGATACACTCTCCCAATTCTTCCAAAACCATTAATGGCTACTCTTATTTTGTTCATGTTCAATAAATTTTAATTCGTCAAGGCTGTCTAAATTACTTGTAAATGTTTTTCCGTGATAAATAATCTCTACAGTGTTTTTACCTAAATAATTAATTTGGGTTGCTCTGATTTCCCAGTCTTTTTTATCTGAGATGCGATGAATAACGTAATATTCTTCCGGTTCAAATAATTTGTGGATGATATATTCTTTTGTTGCCAGTTCAATATGTCTATGAGATGAAAATACTTTTTCTCCTTTTAGATTATAAACATCATCAATACCATTAACTTTTAATTGAGCAGTACAAGCGGAAACAAGCGAGTCAAATGGATTAACTGAAATCCCCGTGTATTTCATCGGAACAATTTCCAGCTCATTATTATCAATTAATCCGTTAAAGAAGCCGGCCCCATGCGTTTTGTTTTCTGTAACAAAGTAACCTTTCAGTTTAGACGGATAAATATTATCGTAAGGCGTTAATGTGATTTGTTTAAAATCGTTGGTAACCATGAATTTTTTATTGTTGGTTTCAACTGAGAAATAATCAGGATGAGAATTGAGATTTTCCAATGTTTTTTTACTCATACTAAAATAACCACATGTGTCTTTTTTGTTAATGATTAACACAAGAGGCAGTGCGTTTTTATCATAATACCTGCAACGAAAAACAGTTGTATTCATTTTGATAAAACTCGATTTACTTGGAAGCATTGATTTTTTACATGCAACACAAATTTGTTTGGCTTCATTGATTGGTAAAATCGTATCATAAATTGGCGACAGAAATACAGTCTCTCCATTGTTTACGCCATACTTACTGCCTTTTTTAACTATGGTTAACTGTGAATAGGAAAACGCAGAAAATAGCAATAATGCAACTATGTAATTTAATCTTTTCACTTTTATCCTGCCTGATAAAGAAGTCCACCGCAATGATCTTTTTTTGCTCCCGTAACGCTAGAAAGAATATTTATTTCTTCGTGATACCTCAAGTAACCCAGAAATGCAAACACCAATGCTTCTTTAAAATTAATGGTTTTACTATCAGGAATTACAATTGTTGTGCCTGTTTTTGATTTCAATACTCTTAAGAAATGTGAATTATAAGTGCCACCTCCGGTAATTAACACATTTTTTAATTTATAATCGTTCAGCACTTCTGCAATTTTATTGGCAAAATGTTCCGAGAATGTGGACATGATGTCGTTTATTGTGTACTTATTTATGTATTGATTTATCAGCGGATTAATTTCTGATTCAAATGATTCAATTCCCAAACTTTTTGGAAATGCCTGTTTGTAGTAAGACCAATTATTAAGTTCATCAAGCAATTCTTTGACAACGTTTCCGGAGGCTGCAATATTACCTGATTCGTCAAATTCTTTATCAAAATGTTTGCTTAGGAAATTAAATACAATATTGAAAAAACATATATCATACGCTACTCTCTTTGATTGATGGTCAAAAGAAATATTAGCAATTCCACCTAAATTCAAACAAGCATCATATTCACTAAACAACAATTTATCACCTATAGGAACAAGCGGAGCTCCTTGTCCGCCTAGCGCAACATCCTGACTTCTAAAATCGCTGGCAACAGGAAGACTGGTGATTGAAGAAATAACAGCGCCATTTCCAATCTGAATTGTTATACCATTTTCAGGCTGATGGAATATGGTGTGTCCGTGAGAAGAGATTAAGTCAACTTTTAATTTATTTTCTTCAATGAATTCTTTGCATTTATCGCCAAACAATTTACCTAACTCATTGTTTATTAAAGAAAATTCCAATGCGTTTAATTTTGATGCCTCTTTCAATCTATTCTTTAAATCATCAGAGTAATCATATGTTTTGGCATTATTTATTCTAAAAGAATATTGATTAGAGCCGGACTTTTCAAAGCTGCAATGAGCAACATCCAAACCATCGAGAGAAGTTCCGCTCATTAGTCCTAAAACATTGAAAATATGAGGGTTGCGAGTCAAATAAAATTAAATAAAATTATAACAAATAATGGCGTATTCTGCTATATTTGTTGGAATAAATTTAGTGAAAATTAATAAAAGAGGAAGCTATGTATTTTAATCTGAGTGAAGAACATCTAATGATACAAAAGGCTGCGAGAGAGTTTGCGCAGAATGAATTGAAGCCGGGGGTTATTGAAAGAGATGACAACCAAAAATTTCCTACAGAACAAGTGAAAATGATGGGAGAATTGGGGTTTTTAGGGATGATGGTTAATCCGAACTATGGAGGTGGAGGAATGGATACGATATCTTATGTTCTGGCAATGGAGGAGATTAGCAAAGTTGACGCAAGTTGTAGCGTTATAATGAGCGTAAATAACTCATTAGTTTGTTGGGGTCTGGATAAGTTTGGAACTGAAGAACAAAAACAAAAATATTTGGTTCCATTGGCAAAAGGAGAAATAATTGGTGCATTTTGTTTGAGTGAGCCGGAAGCAGGAAGTGATGCTACTTCTCAAAGAACTACTGCAATTGATCAGGGGGACCATTATTTATTGAATGGGACAAAAAACTGGATTACAAACGGCAATAGTGCTACAGTATATTTGGTAATGGCTCAAACAAATAGAGAGGCAGGACATCGTGGAATTAATTGCTTGATTGTTGAAAAGGGAATGGAAGGATTCACAGTAGGGCCAAAAGAAAACAAAATGGGAATTCGTGCAAGCGATACACATTCGTTGATGTTTGAAAATGTGAAGGTGCCAAAAGCAAACAGAATAGGCGAGGACGGATTTGGGTTTAAATTTGCCATGAAAGTTTTAAGTGGTGGTAGAATCGGTATTGCATCACAAGCTTTAGGTATTGCCAGTGGCGCTTACGAATTAGCATTACAATATAGTAAGGAAAGAAAAGCATTTGGAAAGGAAATCAGTAAGCATCAGGCTATCCAGTTTAAGTTAGCGGACATGGCAACACGTATTGACGCTGCCAGATTATTGGTATTGCGTGCTGCTTGGTTAAAAGACCAAGGATTAAATTTTGATAAAGAAAGCGCTATGGCTAAGGTATTTGCCAGCGAGGTTGCTATGTGGGCAACGACAGAAGCAGTGCAAATTCATGGTGGTTATGGCTATGTAAAAGAATATCACGTGGAGCGTTTAATGCGTGATGCGAAGATTACTCAGATTTATGAAGGAACCAGTGAGGTGCAAAGAATTGTAATTTCACGTTCCGTTTTAGCATAACATTGCTTTGAAATAACATTAACGCCCCCGCGAAGCGGGGGCGTTTTTTTGTATAAGCAATAGAGCTATTTATAGGAATGTCATTTCGACAAGCTCAATGACCCAACAGGTTGGAAGATACTGTTTGTGTAATTCTAAATTTTCAAATTAATTCGGTCACTGAGTCTGTCGAAGTGCCGAGTTATAGCAAGTACTACTTCTTCAATTTATCTTTAAAAATCTTCTCAAACTTCTCAACTTTAGGCTGAATAACATATTGACAATAGCCTTGTCCACTATTAAGGTTAAAATAGTTTTGGTGATAATCTTCGGCCTTATAAAATTCTTTATAAGGACTTATTTCAGTAATTATTGGATTTGGGTAAGCACCACTTTTGTTAATCTCATCTTTGTAATGTTCTGCCAATTTTTTTTGGTCTTCATTATGATAAAAAATAACAGAGCGATATTGGGTGCCGATATCATTACCTTGTCTGTTCATTGTTGTTGGATCATGTGTTTTCCAGAAAACTTCCAATAAAGCATCAAATGAAATTTTACTTGGATCATAGGTAATCTGGCATACTTCTGCATGTCCGGTAGTACCTTGACAAACTTCTTTATATGCCGGGTTTTTAATGAATCCTCCGCTGTAACCGCTTTCAACTTTTTCAACCCCTTCTAATCTTTGAAAAACCGCCTCAACACACCAAAAGCAACCTGCACCAAATGTTGCTAATTGTTTGTTATTGTTAATGGATTCGTTAGTTTGTTCTACCTTATCTGTCATGCTTTTTTCTTCGTTAGTTTTATTTGATTGCGCACATGCGCTAACAAAAAAAATAGCTGAAACAATTGTAACAGCTATTTTGTATGTGTTCTTAATAACCATCTTAATAGTCTTTGTTCTCATTCTCTACATCCTCCTTCATGCGCGGAATATCTGTCTTTTTCATTTCAGACTTCTTTTTCTTCTTTGGCTTACCGCCCTTTTCACGCCCAACAAAATTGTAGAACTTTTTTATTTTATCATTTTTGGTAATCTTAATTGTTCCCTCAATTTCCCATTCAACCAGTTTAAATGATATGTTACATGTTTGGTTGCTGGCATCTGTTGCTATGGCTTCTACTTCTAATAATCTTACTTCTGTATCAGTAGAATCAGTATAAATACTATCCTTGTTAATTCTGTATTTAATCCACTTAAAGCTAAATTTATCGTACACATAATCGCTAAAAACTTTACCTTTTTTAAATTCCAATTCATCCGCAATTACTTTCTTTTGCGGAACACCGTCCTTTTCCATATTCAACGAAATAGTAAATTTTCTTTTTTCAAGAGGATCTTTTTCTTCCGGTTGGGAAAAAGAAAAATTGCTTAAAATAAAAATTGCTAGAAGTGTGAATATTGTTCTTGTAGATTTCATTTTTATAAATTACTTAGAGCTTATGCTAAGATAATAATATATTTACAAAGTCTCAGTAATCATACGTTAAATAACTTTAATATGCAGCCATTAGCAGAAAGATTGCGTCCTAGGAATTTAAACGAATATATTGGCCAATCCAGGGTAATAGGGCAAAACAGCCCGTTAAGACAGGCGCTCAAGAATAAATTGTTACCATCCATGATTTTTTGGGGACCACCGGGTGTAGGAAAAACATCCCTGGCAAATATATTAGCTAAAGAGTTGGGTAGACCATTTTTGGTTTTGAGTGCAATCAATAGTGGTGTTAAAGATGTTAGAGAAGTAATTGAAAAAGCATCCGATAAAAATATTTTTAATACTGAAAAACCGGTATTATTTATCGATGAAATTCACCGCTTTAGCAAATCTCAACAAGATTCTTTATTGTCTGCCGTAGAAAAAGGTGTTGTTACTTTAATTGGAGCAACAACTGAGAATCCATCTTTTGAAGTCATTCCGGCATTACTTTCAAGATGCTAGGTTTATGTTTTAGATCATTTATCGAGAGCGGAATTGATAGATTTACTGAATTTGGCAATTAGAAATGATGAAGAGTTAAAGAAGTATAACATAGA
>JBFWYJ010000042.1:0-13363 GCA_050186555.1 Bacteroidia bacterium | reverse complement strand
TTATTATAACATTGAACATACTTTGTGGATTTGGTGTTCCTGAAATATCAAATGCCTTACTTATGAATGATGAGGCTGTAAAAAAAGCATTGACCAGAAGTAAGGCTTCCCTTCGGAAATTAGATAATATATTGCAAACGCATATTATTACGCAATCCATTGAAAGGATAGAGACTGTACAAACTATACTTTATCTGATGTTTAACGAAGGCTATAAGACCACTCGTGGTAAAGAAGCAATTAATAATGATTTATGTTTTGAAGCAATCAGACTAGCCAAACTGCTTGGTGGCGACAACAAAGCATTGAACAACGAAACAAGCGCATTACTTGCATTAATGTTTTTTAATCTTTCACGTTTTCCTGCACGTCTTAATTCAGAAGGTGAATGGTTGACTCTGGAGGAACAAGACCGGGATCAATGGAACAAAGTTTTCATAGAAGAAGGATATCATTATCTAAAAGAAGCCACCCAAACGAATACATTAACCCGTTTTCATTTGGAAGCTATTATTGCTTCTCTCCACTGTTCAGCTTCAACCTTTGAAGAAACAAATTGGACAAAAATTTCCTGGCTGTATGCACAACTCGAAAAAATAGAGCCATCATCGCCACTAATAAAACTCAATAGAATTATTGCCGAAAGTTACATCTCCAACTCTACAAATTTTATTCACGCTATAGATGAAATCAGTACAAGCGAAATACTAAAAAATAGTTTTCTTGTGCCGGCAACTAAGGGCGATATTTACAAACGGAGAGGAGAAATTATAGAAGCAAAAAAAGCCTATGAAAAGGCTTTTGAACTTGCTGTTTCTCCCAATGACAAAATTTTCTTAATGAGGAAAATTTCACAATGTGACCACAGACAGGATTAGGTACACAGATAAATAATTTATACTATAAATTCACTTTAAAAATAAAAAAATGAAACACTTCAATCCAGCCTTTTTGAAATTCTTTAATGAGCTTTCAAAAAATAATTCAACAGAATGGTTTAATGAAAATCGTAAAACGTATGAAAAAGAAGTTAAAAAACCTTTTTCCGATTTTGTCGATGAAATGATCAAGCGTATTCAAAAACACGAACCCGATGTTAAAATAAAAGCTTCTGAGGCTATAATGAGAATTAATAAAGATATTCGGTTTTCAAAAGACAAAACCCCATATAACACTCATGTATCAGCAAACATATCGGTATATGGCAAAAAAGATAAATCGTATCCGGGATTTTATTTCCAGTTATCTCCCAAAGGTATTATGATTTATGGTGGAGCCTATATGGTTGAAAACACAACTTTGCAAGCATTAAGATCTCATATAGCTGACAATTTAAAAGAGTTTGTTAAAATCTATAGTGATAAATCTTTCAAGGAAAAGTATGGGAAAATACAAGGTGAACAGAATAAGCGTATTCCACCAGAATTTCAGAAAGTTGTTGTAAAAGAGCCGCTAATTGCCAATAAACAGTTTTTCTATTCAGCGGAGTTAAAGCCTGTATTGATTACATCTGATAAACTTCCGGATGAATTGATGAAATACTATCTTGCAGGAAAGAAAATAAATGACTTTTTGAAAATGGCATTTAAAAAGTAAATAAATAATACAAGACTTGGAAAACACAATAAAGGAGCAAGATGGATTGATTGTTGTATGTCATTCCGAAAAAAAATAACATGAGAAAACTTGCATACATATTAACGATTGTAATATTTAATTCTGTGACCGTTTGCGCTCAACAAGACATGTCTCAACCTTTTAAAGAATGTGAAGTTGATGGAAGTATTACACTTTATAATTATAATGCTAAAGAGTGGATCTCAAGTGACAGTGCAGATAGTCAATACGCTACTTTACCGGCTTCAACTTTCAAAATATTGAATACCTTAATTGCACTCGAGACAGGTGTGATAGCAGATGAAAATGAAATCATTAAATGGCCTGGTTTCACAGACACGCTCAAATACGGCTATCGTCCTTCCATCTATCATGACATGAGTATGAAAGAAGCATTCAAGTCTTCAGCCGGATGGGTGTATGTTGAACTGGCAAAAAGGATAGGAAAAGAAAAATACACGAAGTACCTCGCTGAATGTAACTATGGTAAGTTAGACACTACAATTGCAGATGTTGATTTCTGGAATTTTGGAAATTTTGCTGTTTCGCCAAAAAATCAACTCGAATTATTGATTGGTATCTATGAGGAGACCTTACCATTTAAAAAAGAGTCCTTTGCAATTTTAAAGGAGATGATGAAAGTTGAACAAACAGACAGTTATACACTAAGGGCAAAGACCGGATGGTCAAGAGATGGAGGAAAAGACATCGGATGGTGGGTTGGATATGTTGAACGAAACGATAATGTCTATTTCTTCGCAACTCGTTTAATAAAAAAACGAGAAGTGCCCAACAGTAATTTTGGCTCTTGTAGAAAGGAGATAACGTTGAATATTTTAAGAGGAATGGAAATAATAGATTAATGATATTATAAATTCAAAACAAAAAAATGATAAAAAAAACATTAACATATTGTCTGTTACTTATGAGCACTCAACTATTTGCTCAACAAAATAATTTAACAGCATCTCTTGACAGCATCATTCAAATTGAAGCAAATTCAAATAATTTTTCAGGCTCAGTTATTATTGTTGAAAACGATAAAATCATATTCTCAAAAAGTGTTGGCTTTGCAAATTATGAATCTCAAATAAAAAACCAACTGGATACAAAATCAAACATTGCATCAGTTGGAAAGTTATTCACCAAAGTTGTAATACTACAGCTAATAGAAGAAGGTAAGTTAAAATTAACTGACCCGGTCAGTAATTTTTATCCATGTTTTGATTCTGAACCTTCAAACAAAATCACAATTGCCGACTTATTATATCATCGATCAGGATTACGAGATGTATACGTTTCTAAAGGCTACATAAAACTTGTGAAAGACGATGACCCAGATTTTCAAGAAAAGGTCGTAAAAATAATTTCAGAAGAAAAACTAAGTTTTACGCCAGGCACCAAATCACAATATTCAAACTCCGGCTATTACCTTTTGGGAGCCATAGCCTCAAAGATCGAAGGAAAGAGTTTTAAGGAAGTTGTGACTGAAAATATTTTTAAACCTTTAAACATGAGTAATTCTGGCTTTGCTAGAACGGGAGACACCATTAAAGGACATGCAGTTCCTCATAAAATGAAGAAAGGTACACCAATAGAAATTGAGACTAATCTAATTGGAGATAGACCCTCAGGTGCCGGTGGGGAATATTCTACCGTTTCTGATTTGGCAAAAATTTACCTCTCAATAATGAACGACACTCTTCTTCTAAGTAGTAATTCCAAAAGGCTATTATTTAATTTCAATAATTCAGAGCCCGATGCCTGGACTCATATAAAGACCTCAGGCAAAATTGTGGGGTTCGTTGGTGGAGACACAAGAGGATGGAGTGCTAAAATTGGCTTTTACTTATTGAAGGGTAACAATTATGGCGTAATAATTTGTGCCAATTTTGATAATATGGCGCACGAGCTTGATCTCAAATTGCGTAGTCAAATTATTAATGTCGAGAAAAAATAGCTTGATCACATTAAAAACAACAAAGAATAATGCAAGAAATAGTCGAAATTATCAAAACAGGAAACAGCAATCTTTTAGAAGAAAAACTAAAAGCTAATCCCTCCATTGCATGCTCCAAAACAGACCAAGACATATCATTGTTACAGTTTGCGGCCTACTGCAGAAACAAAGAGGCAATCGAAATTCTGGTTACTTACCTAGATAATCTCAGTATCTATGAAGCGGCAAGTATTGGTGATAAAAATGCCTTGATTCAATTTATCAAAAAAAATCCTGAACAAATTAATTCTCATGCAAAAGATGGCTTCACTCCACTGGGCCTTGCATCTTTTTTTGGTCATATTGAGCTTGTAAAGCTTTTACTTGAAAATAACGCAGACCCTAATATTGCAGCAAAAAATCAATTTATGGTCACGCCTTTACATTCGGCTTGCGCAACATCAAACCAAGAAATTGCTAAAATTCTAATAGAGAATAACGCTGATGTTAACGCTAAGCAAATGCAAGGTGTAACTCCTTTACACTCTGCTGTTCATAATGGACATGTAAAACTTGTGAAGCTACTTATTGAAAGTGGAGCTGACCTAAATGCAAAAATGGACAATGGGCAAACACCCTTGTCTATGGCTCATGAAGTGAAAAACAAGGAAATTATTAAGCTTATAGAACTATCAATGTGATATGAAATAAAGATAATTCACCGACTTCTGTAGTGTTGAAGTGCCGGTGATAAAAACCCCGATAGATACTAAAATCATTACTATGAAAGAATCAGAAATAGATTGGACAAGTTTCCGAAAAAGAATCACAATCGAAAAACCAATAGAAGATCTTTACGCTGCTTGGGCAACAAAAGGCGGTATTGAATCATGGTTTTTAGAAAAAGCGGACTATCATGATGAAACCAACAAGTATAGAAAACCAAATGAATCGGTGAAGCACGGTGATGCTTTCACATGGAAATGGCATAATTGGGATTTTGAAGAAAAGGGTACAATACTTAAAGAAAATGGGCGTGATTTAATTTCCTTCACGTTTGGTTCCGGAGGTAACGTTACTGTTAATTTGAAGCAAGTTGAAGCTGGAACTGAAATCATCCTTACGCAAGAGAATATCCCGGTAGATGATAAATCAAAAAAAGATTTTTTTGTTGGCTGCTCTAACGGATGGGCCTTCTGGCTGACCAATTTAAAAGCATGGATGGAACATGGAATAACATTAAATGCAAAAGGATTGAAACAAGGAGACACGGCAGATTTGGTAAACAGTTGATCCAAAAACTAAAATTACTTTGAAAATATGATGATAAATAAAATTCTAATTGCATTCGCGATATTCACGTTACCGGTCATATCCTTTTCACAGGATACAACGGATACCGATAATTATCAATACTTCGTAGTACAATATACGCTTGGAGAAAATTGGGATACCACAAAGCAAACTCACGAACAACGTTTTTTCAATGATCACTCAACACACCTTTCTGAATTGAGAAAATCAGGAAAAATTAGTCTCGGAGGTTTCTACGGTGAAACCGGTATGATTATAATAAAAGTGAAAAATGAAAAGGAAGCTCAAGAAATAATATCAAAAGATCCTTCGGTTCAAAATAAAATATTTAATACAAAAATATTTCTCTTCGACCCATTTTATAGCGGATGTATAGAATAAAATTAATTACATGTTAATGAAAAATAAAATAATAATTGTCGTAGGATTGGGCGCTTCATTTTGGCTGGGATTTGCAGTAAAAGCGAATCTAAACACAGAAAATGAAGAGCAAACAAAAATCAAATTTGAAACAGGGATTCAAGAGAGCGCAGAACAATTTAAAACACAACTAAAAATGAAAAAAGTAACAGGAATTGGCGGCATCTTTTTTAAATGCAAAGATCCGAACAAAATGAAAGAGTGGTACAAAACTCATCTGGGTTTGGATACAGATGAATATGGTACAAACTTCGAATGGCGTCAAGGTGATGACACCACAAAAAAAGGATTTACTCAATGGAGTCCCTTTGCAGAAAAAACGAACTATTTTGAGCCTTCAACAAAAGACTATATGATTAATTATCGTGTAGAGAATCTGGATGCACTTGTTGAACAATTAAAAAAGGAAGGAATAACAATCACCGATTCAATTGAAACGTATGAATACGGAAAATTTGTACACATTTTAGATATGGAAGGAAATAAAATTGAATTATGGGAACCCAACGATATTGAATACGACAAAATAGTTGGTGGACGAACAAAATAGAAGCAGCTTGCGATACAGACGAGAAATTGATCTATAACAAAATTGAAAATGGAAATAGGTAATTGTTTAATAAGTGATGCCAATGAAATTTTAACGCTCTACGAAGCAGCAAGAAATCTTCAAACTGAAAGAAAAATGGTAACGTGGCCAGCTTTCGAAAAAACTTTTATTGAAAAAGAAATACAAGAAAAAAGACAATGGAAAATAACTATTGATGGAAGTATGGCTTGCAATTGGGCTATTTGTTTCGAAGACAAGAATATTTGGAGCGAGAAAGACAAAAATGATGCGATCTATATTCATCGTATTTGCACGAATCCTACTTTCCGAGGAAATAGATACATTGACAAAATCGTAGAATGGGCAAAGGAATATGCGAAAAATATAGGGAAACAATTTATAAGATTGGATACATTAGGAAACAATACAAAACTAATTGAACACTATAAATCATCTGGATTTGATTTTTTAGGAATGTTTAAACTGACAGACACTGCAAATCTTCCTAGCCATTACCAAAATGAAACAAATTGTTGCTTATTTGAAATTGACGTAACAAAAAACTAGATCAGAAACTTAATATTAAATCAATGAAAACTTCTTTATTTACTCTCTTTCTTACATTTTTTGCACTATGTACATACGCACAAAAGTTAACCGGGCGATATGAAGGAGCAGTATCAAGAGATGGGTCAATTCAATTGGTAAACTTTGATTTTTTTGTCGATGGTAAGATTCAAAAGGGTACTTATGAAATTCCTGAAAATGGTTCATTTGATGTACCTATCGATGAAATATTATTTAAAAACGATACCCTTTGTCTCCGGTTTTATTTCGGTAATTTTTTCTGTTTTTATGATACGCTAAAAACACAAATTACCGGTATAAGTGAAAAATGGGATCCAAAAATTCGGCTTCACGTAAAAAAATCCTCTGAAGTGAACAAGCCTTATAGGAAGGAAGAAATAACTTTTACTAACAATAATGTTTCACTTTCGGGTATGCTATATCATCCTGTCCAATCAAATAATACAAATACAAAATATGTCATTTTAGTTCATGGATCAGGTGCTCAAAATCGTTTTTCCCCATATTATATTTCTTTAGGATATGCTTTGTCTAAAAGAGGATTCGGAGTTCTTTTATATGATAAGCGTGGTACCGGAAAATCAACCGGAGATTATTTAACTGCTTCAATGCAGGATTTAGCAGGTGATGCAAATGCAGCTATGAAATATCTTCGCAACAGAAATGATCTCAAAATTGATGAGGTCGGTTATCTTGGAACAAGTCAAGGTGGATGGGTTGCTAGTATTGCTGCTAATAATACTGAAAAATGTGATTTTCTGATATTGAATGTCGGACCTGCAGTTTCCGTTTTTGATCAGGATATGCACCGTGTAGAATATTCAATGAAAAATGATGGATGGGAACAAACATCAATAGATTCTGCTTTAGCTTACACAAAACTTTATTTTATCTATGCTCAGAGCAATAAAAATACTGATTGGAAAAAACTTGAAAATATGATTGAGCAGACCCAATCTAAACCTTGGGCTGAGTACTTAAATTTTCCTGAGAACAAAGATGATTTTACATGGTGGCGGTTAAATAATTTTGATCCTAAAAATACTCTAACTAAAATCCCATGCAGAACACTGGCAATTTTTGGAGAAAATGATGTTTTGGTTCCCCCTATCGAAAACAAAACTAAAATGGAAGAATATTTAACAATGGCAGGTGTCAATTTTGATATAGTCGTTATTGAAGGTGCTACTCATGATATGAGAACTTATCACGGATTGAATGGCAACAACTGGAACTGGCCACAAGTTTATTGGCAATGGAGAATTCAGCCAACTTCGTATATTGAAAGTATTACAGAGTTTCTGGTAAACAGCAAGAAATGATAGTCACTTTGTCAAGTAATGAATTGAAAAAATCAACATGAAACAAATTCTTCTATTTACAGGATTACTAATGGCATCGTTCAGCTTTAGTCAATCAATAAACAAGGATAATATAGACAAACTGATTCAACTTTGTGATTCAACTAAAGCTGATGAGATTCTAATTTCATACAAAGGAGAGATCATTACGCACTGGAAAAGAACTTCGTTCGATAATTGCCTAATTGTTGAAGGTGAGTCAAAATGCAACGATTCTTTGATGAACACAGCTTCTATGCTAAAGTCATGGGTTGGGGTCTTAATTGGAATAGCAATTGACAAAGGTCTTATTGAAAGTGTTGATACTCCGGTATGCCAATATTTGCCTGAATGGGAACAGGGCTGCACCAATCAAATTACCATAAAACACTTACTAACCATGTCGGCAGGAATTCGCAATAAAGCAGCGGGTAATAGTATTTTAGTCCAAAGAGACATGAATTCATATGTTGTGAATATAAAACCAGACACCCTGCCTGAAATATATTTTAGCTATTCGAACGAATCAGTGCAGATTTTAGGACTGATCATTGAAAAAGTTACACAAAAGGATCTCGATAAAGTATTCGATGAATTTTTGTTTAAAAAACTAAACATGAACTCCACCAATTTGGAGAAAGATTCTGTAGGCAACACTGTGGCATTTGGAGGATGCCAAACCACCGTATTAGACGCGCATAATTTAGCACTTATGATGTTAAACAAAGGCGAATTTAATAATGAAAGAGTTGTATCAGAAAACTGGATAACCCAATCCTTGATGCCTAGCAAAAAAGCTCAGTACTACGGTTATTTGTGGTGGCTGGATAAGAAAAGTAATCCATGGAATTATGCTGCAACAGGAGACCTTGGAAATATGACAATAATATTTCCCGAAATTGATCTGATTTTCATACGAAGACAATCCTGCGATATGTCTAAAAGTAGTAAATCAATGACTTGGATGGGGCCAATTTTTCTTAAAAGCATTTCCGATATTATTCAGTAATAATGGCTGTTAAAAACATTTATACAAATAATAACCTATGAAAAACAACATTTATGATTGCATTTATTGTTGAATTAATAAAAGAGATTACAATTATAACTAACTACTGATGTGCAAAAATATTCCGACACATTATATTATGAATTAGAAGAACAACTCAAGTTCATATCACTTGAGACAGATAGTATTCTCAAAGTGTCCGAACTCTGCATAGATGTTATACAGGCCTCCTTGGCCAAACTAAAATCCTTTATCATAAAATATAAATTCCGAAGTCAGGGTGAAGAAATAAAATTCTTCAAAGACATCAAACCGCTTTTTTGTAGCAAACTGTTCTATCACATTTCAGTTTACAATATTGAAACACATAAACCCAACGGTGGTCACAAAGTCACAAAAAAATATTTACAAAATGAGTTAGACAAACTTAAACGCTACTTCGACACCAATCTTGAATTTTATAAGTACTACCGCACCGGAAGCAACTACCTCGATCATAAATATTTTGTTCGTGGCAAACACGATATCCGGTTGTCAGTAGAGCCATTTTATTTTGAAACCGATCCTAAATTTAGCACAAGCAACGATTTTAAAATATCAATGATATTGGCTTACGATTTACTGCAGGTGTATCTCGAAGATGAACTGGTTGAACTTGACAAAAAAGAGCCCAGGAAAAAATCACAAGACATTCACAAGTCAAATCTCTCCTGGACTGATTCCAAAGTAGCGTTAATAGAACTTTTATATGCCCTACATTCACAAGGCGTCTTTAACAACGGCAAAGCCGAACTAAAAGATATTGCTGGGTTTATTGAAAACAGTTTTAACATCGAACTGGGTCAATATCATCGCACATTTTTAGAGATAAGAATGCGTAAAAGCGTCCGTACAAAATTTATGGATTCACTCAGGGAAAACCTAATCAAAAGAATGGATGATGCAGATGAGCCTCTGCAATAGCCTATTTCGCATCTATTCAAAATAAAAAATACCGAAGTCTGAAAACCTTCTGAATTTTTGTTTTTTATCATTATCAATTTTACCGCCAACAAAATCATTTTAAATATGGCAGTAAATATTGTAACTAAAGAAGATTTACAGGATTTTAAAACCGATCTTCTGCGTGAGCTTACCGAAATCATTCAGCGCAAACCGGCAAAAGAGCAACGAGAGTGGCTTAAGTCTTATGAGGTCATGAAGGCCCTCAACATTTCAAAAGGCACTCTCCAAGTGCTTCGCTCCAACGGCACATTGCCGTTTACAAAAGTGGGAAAATGTATTTATTTCAAATACGAAGACATCCAAAACCTACTTGAGCAAAACAAAATCCATCATCATTTAATTGGTCAGGGCCGAAATCGTTTTTCATTCCGGAAGTAATTTACAATGACCCAATCTGTAAATTACATAACGCACCTCAATGCGGTTTTTGAAACAATTATTCATGATGAAAGACTTTCGCCATTTCATGTGAGCTTGTATTTCTCATTGTTCCAGTATTGGAACATGGCAAAGTTTCGAAATCCTATTTCCATTAACCGCGAGGAAATGATGCATTCCTCAAAAATCGGCTCGGCCAACACATACACAAAATGCCTCAAACAATTAAACGAGTGGGGCTACATCAAATACCAACCTTCACACAGTCCTATGGTTGGAAGTAAAATTCACTTGTACACATTTAATAAAACCACTAATAAAACCACTAATAAAACCACTAATACAACTACTGATAATGGCACTGATATATCTACTGATAAAAGCAATAATAAAACTACTAAAAAAGCGATGATACCTTCTATAAACAGTTTAAACAAAACAAATAAACTAAACAGTAAAAACAGTTATGAGCACAAGCGAACAAAAAATAATCGAAAACCTTCTGATTCTTCTGGTGGGGGAATTAAGAAAGAAAAAAGTTCCGGCAAAAAAGAAAGAAGAAATTTCCCATCGGGCGAAGTCAAAAAACCAACATTCAACCAGGTTAAAACTTATTTTACCTCAAAGCAATGGCCGCCAATTGAAGCTCAAAAGTTCTTCAATTACTTTCAGAGTAACGGTTGGTTGGTAGGTGGCAAAACACCAATGAAAAACTGGCAAGCTGCAGCTCGCAACTGGATGTTGAACTCAGAAAAATTTAATAATGGCAAAACAAAAACAGGAAGAGCCGGAAGACTCAACGCAACAACAGCAAAAAACTACAACGAACCTCTATGATTATGATAAAGCTGTTGAATGGGTTGAAAAAAAGGGCAAAGAACAATATGGAAAACACTTCAAAATACATGAGGAAGACAAACCTTTGCTTCGCAAGTTGCTTTGTTACTTTCTGGGCGATGCTACAATTGCTTCGCAATTTGGCATCAGCTTCAACAAAGGTATTTTACTTACCGGTCCGGTTGGTTGTGGCAAAACCACCTTAATCGCTTTGATGCGTTTCTTTCAGCAACCGCAAGACAGGTTTATTCTCAAATCATGCCGCGATGTCAGCTTTGAATTTATACAAGGAGGTTACGAAACCATTCATAAATATTCCCGACACAGTTTCCGTAATCATGAACCGCAGTCGTACTGCTTTGATGATTTAGGAACTGAAAACAATTTAAAATATTTCGGGAACGAATGTAACGTGATGGCTGAAGTTTTATTAAGCCGGTATGATCTGTTCGTCAGCCGTAAGCTGCTAACTCATCTTACAACAAACCTCTCCGCTTCCGAAATAGAAGAACAATACGGCAACCGTGTCCGGTCAAGGTTCAGAGAAATGTTCAACCTGATCGCATTCGATAAACAATCAAAAGACAAACGAAAATAATTATAAATCAATAAAAAATAGAAATCATGTGTAAATCAAAAATCAAAGAATTCCTCCGCAAACTAAAAGTAGTATTCGGTGGCAAAGGTCAAATTCAAAATCCTCGTGAATACGAGCAACTCGAAAGAGAAAACAAATTAGTACTATCCTACTTAACCGTCCGAAAAATTATTGGAATATTAGGTTTACTCTTTCCTTTAATTTTAGTTCTTGGCTCATTTATTTTAGGACATTGCTGTCAAATACAAATTTCAATCAGCAACTATTACCATACCAACATGCGCGATGTCTTTGTCGGTTATGTCTGTACACTTTCAATTTTCATGCTGTCCTACAAAGGATATGATTTAACCGACCGTATCGTGTCAGCACTCACCGGAATCTTTGGTTTGATAGTAGCATTAATGCCAACCAACATCAAAATAGATCCCATCACAGGTTTAATTCCACAATGCAACATTTGGTGTGATGTTGAAAGGCATAACTGGATAGGAATAGTCCATCTAATTGCTGCAGGTCTTTTTATCCTTGGCATGGCTTATTTCACTCTTTTCTTATTCACGAAAGGTGAAATCAATCCAACACCGCAAAAACTCATTAGGAACAAAATATACCGGATTTCAGGCTACATTATGCTCGCCTGTATTGCAATAATGATCTTGTTCTTCGCTCTTCCGGATGCTTTTAGTACTCCATTGCTAAAATACAAACCTGTGTACTGGCTCGAAACCATCGCTTTCCTGGCATTTGGTTTCTCGTGGTTGGTCAAGGGTGAGTTTTTACTACAGGACGAGCTCTGATTTTTTTGCAATTTCCGCTCGGGAGCCAACGCTACTTGCTAAAAGTCATCGCCTTTCGGCTTTGAGGCCTTAGCGTTTATCTTGAGCTAACTTTATTTTGTTAAAAACATCTCATTATTTGATATATTTTCTCACTCAAAAGATTATTTTTACCAACAGAATTCATGCTATGAATAGGATAAAAGAAGTTTTGGAAGAAAAAGGCATTAAACAGATTTGGCTAGCCGAGCAACTTGGAAAGAGTTACAATATGGTTAATGCCTACGTACAAAACAGAAGACAACCAAGCTTGGAAGTCTTAAATCACATAGCTGATATACTAACCATTGATGTAAAAGAATTAATAGTTTCCAAAAAACGTAATAAATAAAATATGTTATCAAGTGATTTGAAATCAAAAATAAATTGGCTTTGGGATAGGTTTTGGGCCGGAGGATTGTCCAATCCAATTACCGCAATTGAACAAATATCATATTTGCTCTTTATGAGAAGGCTTGAATATGTTGAAGGTGGTAAATTATTTAATAAAGCAAATAGTCAACTAAAGTGGAGTTATTATACAGTCGAGCTTGAACCCGAAAAAATGTTAGCGCATATAAAAAATAAAGTTTTCCCTTTTATAAAGACAAAACTGAATGCCCCACACGAGCCATTTTCTCTCTCAATGAAAAATGCTGTTTTTTTGATTGACAAAGCTTCATTGCTCAAAGATGCGGTAGATACAATAAATGAGATATACGATGAGATAGAAAAACAACAAAAAAAGGGGCAGCATTTTCAAGATACTCAAGGAGATCTCTATGAATATTTATTGGATGCCACTAATCAAGCAGGAAAGAACGGACAATTCAGAACCCCACGTCATATTATCCAAATGATGTGTGAAATCATTAACCCAAATGTAAATGATAAAATTTGTGATTTGACTAGTGGAACCGCAGGTTTCTTAGTTGGTGCATATCAACATA
>JBFWYJ010000041.1:0-13521 GCA_050186555.1 Bacteroidia bacterium | reverse complement strand
AACCTTATCTTGACAGAGCGAATGCAGATAATGCACAGATTAAATATGTGTTTGAAACGCATTTTCACGCAGATTTTGTTTCCGGGCATATAGATTTAAGTAAAAAAACCGGCGCTCCAATAGTATACGGACCAACTGCAAATCCGGAATTTGACGCAATTATCGCAACAGATGGACAAGAATTTAAAATTGGTAAATTAACCATCAAGGCGATTCACACTCCGGGTCATACGATGGAAAGCACTTGTTACTTGTTAATTGATGAAAACGGCAAGAACCATTCATTATTTAGTGGAGATACACTTTTTCTTGGAGATGTTGGAAGGCCTGATTTAGCTCAAAAAGCTGCAAGTATGACTCAGGAAGAATTAGCAGGGCTTCTCTATGATTCCTTATACAATAAAATATTACCTCTTGAAGATAGCATCACGGTTTATCCGGCTCACGGCGCAGGCAGTGCTTGCGGAAAAAACATGATGAAAGAAACTGTTGATTCATTAGGCAACCAAAAGAAAATGAATTATGCATTGAATCAACCAAATAAAGAAGCTTTTGTAAAAGCAGTTACAGATGGTTTATTACCACCACCTGCATATTTTCCTCATAATGTAGCCATGAATAAAAAAGGTTATGAGAGCTTTGAAAATGTTCTTAATAATGGCTTAAAGGGACTTACTGTTAATGAATTTGAAGCTGCCGCGGAAGCTACTGAAGCCGTTGTGTTAGACACCAGAGCTCCTGGGATTTTTGCGAAAGGTTTTATTCCCAGATCAATAAATATTGGAATTAATGGAGATTTTGCCCCTTGGGTAGGTTCAATGATAAGAGACGTAAAACAACCTATTCTATTAGTTACAGATGAAGGCAAAGAAGAAGAAGTTGTTACAAGATTAAGTCGAGTTGGCTTTGACAACGTAATTGGCCACTTAAAGGGAGGTTATGCATCTTGGTCAGCTTCAGGAAAAGAAATTGATATGGTAAACAGAATCTCTGCAGATGAATTTAGTGCTGCTGTTGATGTAAAAAAAGATACTGTTATCGATGTTCGAAAAGAATCTGAATATTCTGCAGAACATGTAGAAGAGGCATACAACAAACCTTTAGATCTAATCAACAATTGGTTTATTGATTTAAACAATGACAAACCATTTTACTTGCATTGTGCCGGTGGTTACAGAAGCATGATTGCTGCAAGCATTTTAAAATCCAGAGGTATTCACAATTTTAAAGAAGTGGATGGTGGATTTAATGCCATAGCTAAAACAAATATTCCAAAAACAGACTTCGTTTGCCAAAGCAAACTTCAAAAATAAAGTCGAAACAAAAAACAAACACAATGAAAAATGAAAGAATAATAGTAGATGTTCGCTCACCTGAAGAATGGGAGTTTGACGGACACTCAGAATGTGCAGTAAATTTTCCGCTTAACAATTTATTGAGCCACATTGATGAAATTAAAAAATACAACGAAGTGATTTTAGTATGCAGATCTGGCGGAAGAGCTGACGTTGCAAAACAAATCTTAATGAGTCAGGGCGTTAAAAACGTACAGAATCTTGGTCCTTGGCAGAATGCAAGTTGTAACTAAGTATTACATTCAACAAAAAAGCCCGATAGTAATCGGGCTTTTTTTGTACTAAATATCAATTAAACTTTAACATAAATTGATACTTTAATGAACTTGTATCCGTTTCGGCAATTCTAAAACCTGCTGCTTCAACCTCAGAGATGATCTCGTCAATTGGTATTTTGATTTCATCCGGTGGCCCAACGTCTAATTCTCCTTTCTTAAAATCAACAATAACCAATGAACCTCCATCTTTTAAACCTGACTTAACCTTTTTAAAATAATCAGTTCTGTTTTCTATATGATGATAAACATCTACAGTGAATATCACATCTGCCTCACCCTTTTGAACTGCAGGCTCTTCGTACTTTGCCAGTCTAATTTCAAGGTTTCTTTTGTTTTCTCTTCGCTTTCTATCATTCAAATAATCAATAAATCTTTGATCAACATCTGTTGCAATTAACTTTACAGTTGTATCTGAAATTTTAAACTCAAAATAACCCGTACCTGCTCCAATATCTAATACTAATTTATTCTTAATATCTCCCAAAAATTTAATTACAGTCTGTGGTTTTTGCCATTCATCTCTTTCAGGAGATTCAAATCTTTTCACCAAATCCTCAAATGAAGTTTTATTCATATGTTCATTAGCATGGTGTCCTGCATGATGATACTTTTCTTCTTTATTGTGCATTTCTATCGATTCTTTGTTAGAGTCGTCACAACCTGAGTTTGCCAATAGACCCATTATTGGGATTACAAATCTTTTCATATCTGCTACAAATATACTTCGTTGCAATTGAAATACAGGTGTAACATATGTTACCTACACATATTCACTCCCAAAAACTGATTTCCATCATTGAATTTTCATTGATTTAGCTTCAACTTCGCAGTGGAATTAGCAATTAACTATTAAACAAAATAAACATGACAATAGAACAAATTTATACCGGTTGTTTAGCAGAAGCTGCTTACTATATTGAAAGTAATGGGGAGGCAGCAATTATAGATCCGCTAAGAGAAGTGAAGCCTTATATTGAAAGAGCTAAAAAAGATAATGCCAATATCAAATACATATTTGAAACTCATTTTCATGCAGATTTTGTAAGCGGACACGTTGATCTGGCTAATGAAACAGGGGCAGCTATCGTATATGGACCAACATCCATGAAAACAGGTTTTCAATCATTGATTGCTAATGATGGTGAGGTTTTTTATTTAGGAGACGTTAAAATAAAACTAATTCATACACCTGGGCACACAATGGAAAGTTCATGTTATTTACTAATTGATGAATCAGGAAAAGAGAAGGCTTTGTTCACAGGTGATACATTATTTATAGGCGATGTTGGTCGTCCCGACCTAGCGCAACATGTAATATCGGAAATGACTCAAGAAAAACTGGCAGCCCATTTGTTTGATTCTCTTCGAAACAAAATTCTTCCCTTAAATGATGATATTATTGTTTATCCAGGCCATGGCGCCGGTAGTGCTTGTGGTAAAAACATGAGCAAAGAAACCTATGATACATTAGGCAATCAGAAAAAAACAAACTACGCCTTAAATCCTAAATTAACCAAAAAAGAATTTATTTCACAATTACTCAGCGGATTAACCCCTCCTCCGGGTTATTTTCCTCAAAATGTTCTAATGAATATTAGTGGTTATGAAAGTTTTGATGACGTCATGAAAAAAGGTATCCGGTTCCTAGAGCCCAATTCATTTGAGGCAGCATATGAAGAACATAAAGCGCTTATCATAGATACACGAAAAGCAGAAGATTTTTGCAAGGGATTTGTTCCAAACTCAATAAACATAGGGATAGATGGCAATTTCGCTGTTTGGTTAGGAGCAATTGTAAAGAATGTAAAAACACCAATTGTTCTCATAGCTGATTCAGGCAAAGAAGAGGAAGTAATAACCAGAATGGCAAGAGTTGGATTTGACAATCCGATCGGTTTTCTAAAGGGTGGTATTGAAGCTTGGATAAAATCCAACAAAACAATTGACAAAATTGAATCTGTAAGTGCTGAAGACTTTCTTGACCTATACTTAAAAAGCAAGGTAAACATATTAGATGTAAGAAAGCGCAGTGAATACGAAAGTGAACACCTGATTGATTCGGTAAATGCACCATTAGATTATGTTGATGAATCATTGGCCCTTATATCAAAAGATAAAACCTGGTACGTTCATTGTGCCGGTGGATATCGCTCAATGATATTTGTTTCCATTCTCAAATCAAAAGGTTATTCAAATCTAATCAATGTAGAAGGCGGTTTTAATCAATTTAAAAAATTAAAAGGATTTAACTTTTCAGAGTACGTTTGTCCAACAACAATGTTGTAGTATTCTCCTGTCAATTCAGTAACTTTGCCATCTAAATTTAATTAAGATGGATTGGATACTACAACCATGGCCGTGGTATATAGTTGGGCCCTTAATTGGCTTAACAGTTCCCCTTTTGCTTTTATTGGGAAATAAGAGTTTCGGAATTAGTTCTTCACTTCGACATATTTGTGCTGCATGCATACCTACGAAAAGCCCATTTTTTAATTATGATTGGAAAAAAGAATCCTGGAATTTGTTCTTCGTTTTTGGGGTATTTGTTGGTGGATTGCTAACCTCATTGTTTCTTTCAAATAATGAACCAATAATCATACACAAGGATCTTATTGAGGAACTTTCACAATATGGAATAACGGATTTCTCAACACTGGTACCAAAACAATTATTCAATTGGGGAACTTTGGCAAGTTTACAAGGTTTTGTATTCATAATACTTGGCGGCTTTTTTGTTGGTTTTGGTACAAGATACGGAGGTGGTTGTACAAGCGGACATGCTATTTTAGGTCTCTCATCTCTGCAATGGCCTTCATTGATTGCTACAATTTGTTTCATGGCCGGAGGATTTCTGGTAGCGAACTTTATTATCCCAATATTATTTTAACATGGAAAATAAAAAAGAATACGAAGTAAGGTCACAAGAATCTTTTTGCCTCAACGAATCCGAATTAAATCATCCTTGGTGGTATAATCTTAAGTATCTAATTGCAGGAACTTTTTTCGGAATAATATTAGTTAAAGGAGAAATCATTTCATGGTTTAGAATTCAAGAAATGTTCAGGTTTCAATCATTTCACATGTATGGTGTAATCGGTTCTGCTATTTTTGTTGGCATGATAAGCATTTTTATTATTAAAAAATTAAAATTGAAAACCATTTATGGAGAAGAAATAAAAATCACTGAAAAAAAATTCAACAAAGGCATGATTTATGGGAGCTTATTATTTGGTTTTGGTTGGGCCTTAACAGGTGCTTGTCCCGGCCCCCTATACGCACAAATTGGAAGCGGTTCATTAGTCACCATTCTAACTTTGTTAAGTGCCATATTAGGCACTTATGTATATGGTTTACTGAGAGATAAACTCCCTCATTAAGCATCCGTTTTTTTGTTCTTTTTTCGGTATCTTTAGTGGAAATAAGCAAAAATGAGTCATCGTTTTAAAGAGATATTTCAAACTATTTTCGAGCAGGAATTAATGGAAGAAATTCTATCCGTTTCAAGGATTGAAAATTTCAAAGAAGGAGATACCATTATAGAATACGGCAAAACCATTCGTTACATTCCGCTTATCATTGAAGGTACATTAAAGGTTTTCACAAAAGACAATGAAGGCAGAGAAATCTTACTTTATTACCTCAGTTCAAGTGAATCCTGTGCCATGGCATTTACCTGCTGCATGGAACACAAAAAAAGTGAAATTCGTGCCATTGCAGAAGAAGATGTAACGCTTTTAATGATTCCTAATAATAAAATTGATGAATGGATAACAAAATATCCAAGTTGGAAAAGTTATATTTTTGGAAGTTTTACCAATCGATTTAATGAATTACTCAACACTATTGAATCCGTCGCTTTCCAAAAATTAGACGAACGTTTAGTTAAATACCTTCAAGAAAAGCAAAAGATTACCGGTAAATCTACCTTACATCTTTCCCATCAGCAAATTGCGGAAGAACTCGGAACGAATCGCGTTGTTATATCTCGATTATTGAAGCAATTAGAAAACTCCGGACAAATAATTTTATATAGAAACGAAATCAAATTACTAAGCAAATTTCATGAAACAGTTAATTAAGTATCTATCCTTCTTTTCTTTAACATTCACTTATAATTTTATTTATGCTCAAGAGATAAAACAAGAATCTATTAAAGCATATATCTCTTATCTGGCTGCGGATAATTTAAAAGGCAGAGGCACCTCGTCTGAAGGCGAACAAGAAGCTGCTAAGTATATTGCTATTCAATTTCAAAACAGTGGATTAACTGCCTTCAATAACTCATATTTCAAACCTTTTAAATATAAATACAATACTAATCCACACGATACCAATGTTGCCAAGCATCCTGAAAAGGTATCTCAAAATGTAGTCGGGTTCTTAGATAACGGCGCTCCTTATACCATTGTAATTGGTGGTCATTATGATCATCTAGGACTTGGCCATGATAAAAACAGCAGAGATGCCAATCCGGAAAATAAAATCCATAATGGTGCTGATGATAATGCCAGTGGCACTGCAGGCGTGATTGCTTTAGCAAGGTATTTTGCAAAAAACAATAAGAAAGAGCCATTCAATTTTTTATTCATTTGCTTTAGTGGCGAAGAATTAGGTTTATTAGGAAGCAAAAAATATTGCGAATCTCCCGATATTCCTGTTGAAAAAATGAATTACATGATTAACATGGATATGATTGGCCGTCTTAATAAAGACACTAAAAAATTAATGGTTTATGGAGTTGGAACTTCTCCTATTTGGGTTAATTTGTTAGACACATTAAAATCTGATTTCAGTATATCTAAAGATAGTAGCGGAATTGGGCCAAGCGATCAAACTTCATTTTATTTAAAAGGTGTTCCCGTTTTACATTTCTTTACCGGGCAACATGAAGATTACCACAAACCAGGTGACGATATTGATAAAATTAATTTTGAAGGAGAAGTTCAGGTGTTGAATTATATCATTCGTGTAATTGAAGCCACGTATAAATATCCTAAATTAACTTTTCTTAAAACCAGAAGTCAGGATACAGGCCGCTCTAAATTTAAAGTAACATTGGGGATTATGCCGGATTATACTTTTGAGGGCAAAGGTCTTAAAATTGATGGCGTAACTGATGGAAAGCCTGCACATGCAGCTGGTATTCTAACCGGAGATATTATTTTGAAAGTAGGAGAACAAGATATAAATGGCATGAAAGACTACATGAAAGTTCTTTCAAGTCATGAGAAAGGTGACACTGTTAACGCTGAATTGATGAGAAACGGGAAGAAAATTGTATTACCTGTTACATTTTAATGAGGCAATTTAAAGAAGAAATCTTACAGAAGTGTAAAGAGATTGTAGATGAAAAACTCCAAAGTCTTTTTTATGAATTTAATGTATTAAACGAGTCAGCTGAAACTGAATCGAAAAGCACTGCCGGAGATAAGCATGAAACAGGGAGGGCAATGATACAATTGGAACAAGAAAAATTAGGAAAACAAATTCAAGAGTGGGAAACTCAAAAAACAGTACTTGAAAAAATTGATCTTTGCAAAGATCGTGAACAAATTACAATTGGAAGTCTAATTGAAACAAATTATGGCTTATTCTTCATAGCAAATAATTTGGGAAAGATCACTGTTAATGACCAAGAAATAATAATAGTTTCAAACCATTCGCCTATTGCAAAGCTGTTTTCAGGTTGCAAATTAAATGACAAACTTAGTTTTAACAATACACATTACATTATCAAATCTATTTATTAATAAAAAAAGGCGATCAAATTGATCGCCTTCTTTAGTAGAAATTCCTTTAAATTCTATTTTGAT
Organism: Bacteroidia bacterium; assembly: GCA_050186555.1. Classification (GTDB taxonomy): domain Bacteria; phylum Bacteroidota; class Bacteroidia; order B-17B0; family Aurantibacillaceae; genus Aurantibacillus. Next base: position 6,075 of record JBFWYJ010000041.1, on the reverse strand, counting down.
AAATTAAGCAGTTTGTTTTGCTAACGCTTTCTTTAAATTTTCATCCAAAGCAGCTAAGAACTCCTCTGTATATAAATAATGTTCTCCATGCTTAACTTTGTTTCCATGAATACATACAGCTAAATCTTTAGTCATTTTTCCTGATTCAACTGTTTCAACACAAACCTTTTCCAATGTTTGACAGAAATGTATTAAATCGTTGTTACCATCTAATTTTCCTCTGAACTCTAATCCTCTTGTCCACGCAAATATGCTGGCAATTGGATTAGTAGAAGTTGGCTTTCCTGCCTGATGATCACGGTAGTGACGAGTAACTGTTCCGTGAGCTGCCTCCGCTTCCATTACTTTTCCATCCGGTGTTACTAAGGTAGATGTCATTAATCCTAATGAACCAAAACCTTGAGCAACAGTATCAGATTGAACATCGCCATCATAATTTTTACAAGCCCAAACGAAATTACCATTCCATTTTAAAGCAGAAGCTACCATGTCATCAATTAAACGATGCTCGTAAACGATGCCTGCAGCTTCAAATTTTGCTTTGTATTCTTTTTGGTAGATGTCTTCAAAAATATCTTTAAACCTACCATCATACTTTTTCAAAATTGTATTCTTAGTAGATAAATATAAAGGCCATTTCTTGCTTAATGCCATATTAAAACAAGAATATGCAAATCCTCTGATTGACTCATCCGTATTGTACATGGTTAAAGCAACTCCATCACCTTTGAAATTGTACACTTCAAAAGATTGAGTCTCGCCTCCACCTTCAGGAGTGAAAGTTACCGTTAACTTACCTTTTCCTTTTGTAACGAAATCTGTAGCACGGTATTGATCACCAAAAGCGTGACGACCGATACAAATTGGCGCAGTCCAGTTTGGTACTAAACGTGGTACATTTTTGCAAACGATTGGTTCACGAAATACAGTTCCATCCAAAATATTGCGAATGGTTCCGTTTGGTGATTTCCACATTTGTTTCAATTTAAATTCTTCTACGCGTGCTTCATCAGGGGTAATTGTTGCGCACTTAATACCTACCTGGTATTTTTTGATAGCTTCAGCTGAATCAATAGTAACTTGATCGTTTGTTGCATCACGATGTTCTACACCTAAATCAAAATACTTGATATCTAAATCCAAGTATGGAAGAATCAATTTATCTTTAATAAATTTCCAAATAATTCGGGTCATTTCATCCCCATCTAATTCAACTACCGGGTTCGCTACTTTAATCTTGCTCATAATTATATTGTTTTAATGTTAGTTCGTGTTTTTAAAAGAGTTACAAATGTAAAAAAGACTGTTAATTACGCAAGATTTTTCGCCGAAATTATTGACTATTTAAGGCTATCTTTACCCAAAATTATTAGTAAAAATGAAATTTCATAAAGAGGGCTGGCCAAGTTTATTTCTGGTTTTAGTGTTTAGCGCCATTATCACATTTATTGCACATTATTTCTTCCCTGAATTTGTTATTGCTCATTGGTTTGCCTACTTACTTAGTGGCTTTTTAATCATAACTATTCTTCAATTTTTCAGAGATCCTTACCGAAAGAGAACCTTTGATAACACAAAGATTATTGCGCCGGCCGATGGGAAAGTGGTTGTTATTGAAGAAACAGAGGAGAACGAATATTTCAAAGAAAAACGCCTGCAGGTTTCCATTTTTATGTCGCCCATAAACGTGCATATCAACAGGTACCCAATAGATGGTAATGTGTGCTTTTTTAAGTACCATCCAGGAAAGTTTTTAGCAGCCTGGGAGCCTAAAAGTAGTACAGATAATGAAAGAACAACTGTTGTAGTAGAGCATGAAAACGGTAAAAAAGTGCTTTTCAGACAAATTGCCGGAGCTCTTGCCAGGCGTATTGTATGGTACTGTAAGGAAGGGGATATGGCTAAACAGAATGGAGAAATGGGTTTTATTAAATTCGGTTCTCGTGTTGATCTTTTTCTTCCGGTAGGAACCAAATTGCACGTTAATATTGGCGATAAAGTCAAAGGCGGTGTATCTGTTTTGGCTGATATTTAGGCAATTAGTTAAACGAATCATCGTTAATATCTTAAAGAATTAAGCACATTTTGTGCCTCCAATTCGGTTATTTTTAATAACACTAAGAACTTGTGTCTAACCCAATAAAGAAATTAGCAGGCCAGACCGTTATTTACGGTATGGGAACCATATTACCAAGGTTCCTCAATTATCTGCTCACGCCTTTATTAACCTATATCTTTCAAAAACCTGTTGATTATGGTGTAAACTCTGAAATCTATTCCTATATCGCATTTTTCAATGTAATTTTTACTTACGGTATGGAAACAGCATTTTTTAATTTCAGTTCTAAATCTGATAATAAAGAAAGTGTTTTTCAAACGGCATTAAGTTCCTTAATGATTTCTACCCTTTCATTTGGGTTATTGTTATTTGCGTTTGCTCAACCAATAGCAGATTGGCTTCAATATGGCGATAAAACAGTCTATATCTACTGGACCATTTTAATTATTGCCACAGATGCCATCATGGCAATACCATTTGCCAGGTTAAGAATAGAAAATAATGCCATAAGGTTCGCCATTATTAAAGCAATTAATGTTGCTATTAATATTTTGCTTCATGTATTCTTCTTTGTAATTTGTAAGAACGCCTACGAAGAAGGAGAGTCTGGTACTTGCGCGAGTATTTACAATCCACATATAGGAATAGGATATTCCTTTTTGGCTAATTTAATGGCCAACTTAATTTCACTAACACTTTTAGCACCGCAATTCAAAAACTTCAAATTTCAATTGGATTTCACACTTTGGAAACAAATGTTCAAATACGCCTGGCCTTTACTAATTTTAGGATTGGCGGGTATGGTAAACGAAACATTTGACAGGATCATTTTAAAAAAATTACTGCCCCTTGAAATTGGTCAGCATGCACAAGGCATATACGGCGCTTGTTATAAAATTGCCATATTAATGAGCGTTTTTATTCAAGCATTTAGATATGCCGCTGAACCTTTCTTTTTTAATCAATCTCAAAACAAGGATTCCAAAAAAATATATGCCTTCGTTATGAAAGTATTTGTAATATTTTGCTCCTTCATTTTCTTAGCCACCATGATGAACATGCCAATCATTAAATACTTTGTAAGTGAGCCCTATTGGGAAGGTTTAAATGTTGTACCAATTTTATTAATGGCTAATTTATTTTTAGGCGTTTATTTTAATTTGAGTATCTGGTATAAACTAACAGGGCAAACAAAATTTGGTGCATCGATTACAGGTGTTGGTGCCATCATTACCTTAATTATCAATTTTACTTTCGTACCAATATACAGTTATACAGCTTCTGCTTGGGCTACCTTAGCTGCCTATGGTATTATGATGATTATTTCTTATTTCATGGGACAGAAGTATTACCCAATTAAGTACAACGTCCGCGCCATAAGCTTTTTCTTCATTGTTGCATTAGGTTTCTACTTCCTCTCACTACTCTGGAATGGGCTGGAAAACCGTATTTTAGTGATAATATTGAATAATTTGTTAGTACTATTATTTGTATTCCTCTTTTATAAATTGGAATTTTCTAACCTGAAAAAAATTAAACAAGATTCAGGTGATAACAGTCAAAGTAATTAATCAATCTTTACATCCTTTACCGGAATATGCTACTGAACATGCAGCCGGTATGGATTTGCGCGCTAATTTAAAAGAGCCTATAACCTTAAAGCCATTGGAAAGAACCTTGGTTTCTACAGGATTATCAATAGAATTACCGGAAGGTTACGAAGCACAAATTCGCCCGCGAAGCGGCTTGGCATTCAAACACGGCTTAACAGTTTTAAATTCGCCGGGTACTATCGATTCGGATTATAGAGGAGAGGTAAAAGTACTATTGGTGAATTTATCCAATGAGCCTTTTATCATTAATGACGGCGAACGCATTGCACAAATGGTGGTAAGTAAGCACGAAACCATTAAATGGTATTCCGTTGCAAAAATAAATGAAACAGACAGAGGTGATGGTGGTTTCGGAAGTACAGGTAAGAATTAACTATTTATGAAAACAGTAGACTCAATCAATTTTTCAGGCAAACGTGCCGTAATAAGAGTAGATTTTAATGTTCCGTTAAACGATAAATTTGAGGTAACAGATGAAACAAGAATTAAGGCAGCTATTCCAACATTAAAGAAAATTCTTTCAGACGGAGGAAGTATTGTTTTAATGTCACATCTTGGCCGACCAAAAGAGGGTCCAACTGAAAAATATTCTCTGAAACATATTGTATCTAATGTGTCAAATTTACTAGATACAAACATTCAATTTGTTTCTGATTGTATTAGTGATGAGGCATTCCAAAAGTCTTCTGCTTTAAAACCAGGAGAAGTTTTGTTGTTAGAGAATTTACGTTTTTATAAAGAAGAAGAAAAAGGAGATGAAGGTTTTGCTCAGAAATTAAGTAAGCATGGTAATATCTACGTTAATGATGCATTTGGAACTGCACATCGTTCTCACGCTTCAACAGCAGTAATCGCTAAGTTTTTTAATCCGGAAAACAAATGTTTCGGCTACGTAATGGCCAACGAAGTTGCAAGCATCAATAAAGTTTTAAATGGCGCAGAAAAACCTTTTACAGCCATTATTGGTGGTGCAAAAGTGAGCGACAAAATTTTAATCATTGAGCAATTGATGAATAAAGCCGATAATATTTTAATTGGCGGAGGCATGGCATTTACTTTTGTAAAAGCTATGGGAGGAAATATTGGTAAATCGCTTTGTGAAGATGATAGATTAGAAACCGCAAAAAACTTATTGATAAGAGCTAAAGAAAAAGGCGTTAATATTTACATTCCAACAGATGCAATCATTGCTGATAATTTTGCGAATGATGCGAATAAAAAAGAATGCAAAATAACCGAGATACCTGATGGTTGGATGGGACTGGATGCAGGGCCGGAAACAGTAAAAATGAATCAAGAAGTAATATTAAGCTCGAAAACAATATTATGGAACGGCCCGATGGGTGTTTTTGAAATGAGCAGTTTTGAAAACGGCACAAAACAAGCCGCGCTAGACGTTGCGGAAGCAACCAAGAAAGGAGCATTTAGTTTGATTGGCGGGGGCGACAGTGTAGCAGCAGTTAATAAATATAACTTAGCGAATCAGGTTTCTTATGTTAGTACAGGTGGAGGCGCTTTATTAGAATATATTGAACAGGGCACGTTGCCGGGAGTAGAAGCCATTGAATCAGTTGAAGCATAAAATAATTATAGGGACAGCTTTGTTAAGCTCAATACTTTTTACAAATTGTAAAAAAGTATATCCATGCGAATGTCAAAACAGCAATGGAAGATATTTGGCAGGGGAATATGAATCCACAAAAAGGAAAGCAAAGAAAGCCTGTGAGAGTCTTTCAACTGATCAAACAGAATGTTATTTAAGTATTAAATGAATTTTAGAATAGGATTTGGATTTGATGTTCATCAATTAATCAAAGGCAGAGATCTTTGGTTGGGCGGAATTAAACTGGAATATCATTCTGGTTGTGACGGACACAGTGACGCTGATGTTTTGCTTCACGCTATTTGCGATGCGTTACTTGGAGCTGCTAATTTGAGAGATATCGGTTATCATTTTCCAAATACCGATAATGATTTTAAAAATGCAGATAGCAAAATCCTTTTAAAAAAAGTCGTTGATTTACTTGATGAAAAAGGCTACAAGATTGGAAACATTGATGCTACACTAACTTTAGAAGCGCCAAAAATCAATCCTCATATTTCTGCCATGATTAAAACAATTGCACCTATCTTGAAAGTAGAAGAAGATTGTGTTTCAATCAAAGCAACAACCAATGAAAAATTAGGCTATGTAGGAAGAGAAGAAGGGGCAAATGCTTACGCCGTTGCTCTCATTTATAAACCTAATTGATTTGCAATTTTTCCGTACGTTTTTTGTTGTCGGAAGACAATTGTAATAAGTATAAACCTTTAGCCTGATTGCTGAAATCAAGTTCCAAAGTCGCTTCATTACCAAAATCTCTTTCGTATACAGTTCTGCCGGTTAAATCTATTAGTTTCACT
>JBFWYJ010000040.1:0-13602 GCA_050186555.1 Bacteroidia bacterium | reverse complement strand
AGAGTTATTTCCTGATTGTATAATTGGCCTGAGTGACCATACAATGGGTATTGGTGCATCTATTGCATCTATTGCACTAGGCGCACGGGTTATTGAGAAGCATTTTACATTGAATAGAGCAGATGGTGGAGTTGACAGCACTTTCAGTATGGAGCCGGAAGAAATGCAAAGCCTTGTAGTTGAAAGTGAACGCGCATTTTTAGCTTTGGGTATGGTTCAGCTCAGTATACAAAAAGCTGAAGAAAAAAGTAAAATGTTCAAACGATCAATTTACATAGTAAAAGACATTTCTGCAGGAGAGGTGTTTTCTAAAGAAAATATTCGAATCATAAGACCAGGCGATGGATTAGAACCAAAACATTTTGAAACCATTATTGGAAAAACTTGCACTCAAGATGTCAAACGTGGAACACCACTAAGTTGGGCATACTTGAATTAAATTTGAAACGGACTGATTACATTATATGACTTTCGATGAGTTTAAAGATTTTAACTATGTCTATTTATCCGGCAAAATCAATATCGACTACATTCCAAAGCGGAGTATTTTCTTCTCAATAATAAAAGCTAAAGCAAAAGCTGTTTACTTCTTGTATCTAAGTATTATTGCATCAATAAAAGAGAGAAAACCGTTTACATGCAAAAATAAAATTGTCTTCTACTCCGTAAGTCAAAACAATCACTTATCCGTACTGCCCGTATTTCAAAAACTTGATTCCTCTAGCACGAATATTTTTGGTGATCGGCATTTTAATTCTAGAATAAATATTTTTTTACCTATTACCATTTCCGCCTTCCTTGCTGCATTCTTCTATCCCAAAGTGCTTGTCAATTATTTGCTTTTGGATAAAACTCTACGTTTAAATTATCGAAGAGGCATTAATGATATTGTGCTAACATATCCATTCTATTACGTTTCAAAACTTTGGATGAAGACTGTAAAGCCCAAAGCAGTTGTCATTTCCAATGACCATGTTTATTCTACACGTATTTTAGTGCATTGGGCAAATCAATTGAATATACCAACGTTCTATATTCAACACGCGGCTGTAACCAAAGATTTTCCGAAACTGGAAATGAAGTTTGCCTTCCTTGAAGGCGAAGACTCTAAAGAAAAATACCTTGAAGCCGGCTCCGACTCTTCCAAAATTGAATTAATTGGAATTCCCAAAATGGATTATTTATATAACAAGATTAATAAAAACAAAAACGTTAATGTTGTTGGTGTTGCCGGAAATGGCCTAGAATCCAAAGGCGATGTAATTGATGTTTTAAACAAGTTAAGTGCATCTTATCCTGATTTGAAAATCACATACAGGCCCCACCGAATGCAATTTCATGAAAAACAATATAAGTCCATATTAGATGAAATTCTTACTCAAATACCAAAATCAATTGTTATATCCAACCCATTCAAAGAATCTGCCACAGATTACTTAACTAAAATTGATTTGTTAGTAGCGGGAGATTCATCAATCCATCTTGAAGCTACACTATTAAACGTTACTTCTGTATATTATTTCAAAACGAATGATTATTACGACTATTATAGCTTCCTGAAAAATGAAATGATTGAGTTGGCTAACAACTTTACTGAGCTCTCTCACATTATAAATCGTGAAAAAGGTAACAGAAGCTATGTTAGAAAAAAAGCTAAAAAATATTGCTCGACCTTGGATACTGAATTTGATGGTAAATCTGCAGATTTGGCTGCTAATTTACTCCTCAAAAAACTTAAAAACACATATTAATGAAGCAAACTGTAGTTTGGGATCCACAAGCCTTTAAGGACCATTTCGAAAACTCTGTTAAGAATAATATTATACTATCTGCTCTGGAAAAAAGGAAGCTGGAATTCTATATAAAAGAGCTCAAACTTCAAGCAACTGATGTTCTATTAGATGCTGGATGTGGATATGGTCGGCTTTCCAAATCATTAATTAATTCTGTTTCGAAAATAATAGGCATAGATATTAACCCAGATAACATCAACTACTCAATAAAATACGTTGGCAAAAATTTTGAAGGTCAAGTGGTCGATTTGAGTACAGGGAAACTTCCATATCCTGATAATTCTATAGATAAAATTGTTTTTGATAATGTTCTGATGTTTTTCAATAAAGAACTACAATATAAGTTGCTTAATGAATCTAAAAGAGTTTTGAAACAAAACGGTGTTATTGCTTTCAATTTTGAAAACGCGAATTATTTTTTACGAGGCCTGGAAAGATTCTTTACCTCCTTATATAAACTCAAAGCTAAACTAAAAGGTAAACAAACGCCTTTTCATAACAAATACACATTATCCTTTTACGAAGACACGTTAAAAAATTTAGGCTTTTCGAATATTCGTTCGATTGGTGGCACATTTTATCATAGAATGGGGATTGGGCCAATTGAGGTTCTTCCTAAATTCTTAAGGTCATTTATAGCAAAAAAAGATGCTAAACATTTTAATGGTCCAGAAAAAGTAAAAATGTTTGGAATTACTTTGGCGGCTTCAATTGAACGCTTTTGAAGAAAAAAGTTTTATATACGGGTTCTAAGTACATTACTTTTGTCCTCAAATTTATTCAGGCGCTTTATATCGCCAAATTTCTTGGCCCCTCTGGTTTTGCGATTTACGGCTTCGCTCAATTAATTGCACTATACGTTTCATTCATGCATTTCGGCATACCCTTTTCTGTCCATGCCCTGCTCTCCACAGCTAAAAATGAAGATCGTCAAAAAACTGAAACCTACATTAACGATGGTCTTACTTTCTTACTAATCTCAGGATTAATCTACTGTTTTATTATTGGCGGAGTTATTTTCTCTATGCCGCATATGTTTGAAAAATTTCAATTTGAAAGGTATGGTTTGCTTTCTGTAATTATTGGTTTAAATCTCATTGTTGTGCAGTATTTCTCGAATATCTATCAAGTATTTGGGCAATTCATCAGAATAGCATTAAACGAGTTAGTTTCTGTTATTGTCTTGTTTTGTATTGTATTTATTTATAAAGAAGACTCAGAAAGTTTACTGTATTATTTGCTGGTAACAAGCGCTCTAATGTTTGTGCTTAACGCAGTCTTCTTCTTATATAAGCCTCCATTTAAACTTCGTTTCAGTCTTAGAAAAGCCGTTTTGAAAAAGCTATTAAAGATTGGGCTCCCAATGCTCTTGGCTTCTGTAGGTTTCTATTTAATCACCATTTCTGTAAGAAGTATTTCAAGCTATCAATATAGTTTGGAGGAAATTGGTTTGCTTACTTTTGCTTTAAATATTTCTAATTCAATAATGATGGGTTTAAATGCCATTAGCTGGACTTTTTATTCAACTATTCTTTCGAATACTTGTGGCGAAACAGGCGAGGCGCATGCTTACATTAAAAAAGTTAATCGAATCTACAATTTTGGGCTTTCGATAACGATTTTTATAGGGATATTGGTTTTTCCCTTACTCTATTTTTTCTTGCCCGCATATGAATCTTTTAACAATGGCATTATTATCCTTTTGCTCTCACAAATATTCATGTCGATTTCATTTGGATATAGCTCACTTCTTGTAGCCCAAAACAAACAAAATAAAATGGCATTGGTAAGTTTTATTACGCTTGCTTTTGTAGTCACATTATCTGTTTTAGTCTGTTATTTACAATTACCTTTTGTATTTCAAACGCTAGTCATTGCTGTTGGAATGCTATTATACTCGGTTTTAATATCCTACCTTGGCGCGAAAGTTTGTAATCAAACTTTTATTAAGGTCTTTTTTATTGAGCTCTTAAGTCATAAAATTATTATCCCTGTACTTATAATTATTGCTATGCTTTTTTTTAATGGAAGCGTTTTATTTTCCGTTTTGGCGCTTTTGGTCTATTTGATTTTGAGCAGGAAAGATGTTCTATATATGTTTGACATTGTAAAGCAACTTAAAAAAACAAAGACATAAATTCTATCTACGCTCATACTTTTTTAAATGAACGCTCCAATTAATCCTACAAAAACAGAAGAAGTCAATGCTGAATTCTATAATAAGCTTTATAAAAAAAGAAATGTCCTTTTTCAATTGATTTATCCATTTATCAGTTATGATCAACAATCCAAATCAAAATACAATTACAGTTATATAAAGTCTCTAATTCAATCTTCTGGTATAACGTCAAATTTCAAATACATGGATTATGGTTTTGGCCATGGGTCTTTGCTGCTTAAATTGCCTTTCAAAGACGGGTTATTTGGTTGCGATATTTCAATCGAGGCTGTAGCAAATTTTCCCCGTGTTGCAAAGTTGCTTGGCAAGAATGTTACAACATTCACCCCGGCGAAATTTGAAGCAAGTGAAATAAAGATGAATTTAATTTCACTATCTCACGTTCTGGAACACGTAAATGATGATCACAAACTTCTTTCTGAAATTTTCAGCAAGCTTGAAGACAAAGGGCATGTTCTAATAAATGTCCCTATTAATGAGGTATGGGAAGACCCGAAGCATGTTAGAAAGTATACGCCCGAATCAATGAAGAAACTTTTAGAAGATGTAGGCTTTAAAGTATTATCCATTAATGAGGAAAATAAATTGTCGGGTTACTTATTAATAAACGAGCGTGTTAAGAAACCCGGATTCTTAAAAAGAATAATGTATCGTATGTTTCGTCTCTTTATGGCTTTGATGCCATTATCATTTATTAAACGATTCGATAAAATATTGGGAGATAAATACCAATATCAACACTTAATCGCAATAGCTCAAAAAAATGGTTAAGGTGCTGGTTGTAGGCCAAACGCCTCCCCCTTATGGCGGACAGGCTATGATGATAGAACGCTTGGTAAATGGGGTCTATCAAGGAATAAAGATTTACCATGTGAGAATGGCGTTTTCGGATCAAGTAAAAAGCATAGGAAAATTTTCATTTCATAAAATCAAACATTTATTTACTCTAATTCTCAAAATTTATGGCATTCGCATTAGAGAGAAACATTTGATTCTTTATTATCCACCTGCCGGTCCGGATTTCAACCCAATAATCAGAGACTTGATTTTACTGTTCTTTGTAAGGCCTTTTTTCAAAAAAACAGTTTATCATTTCAGAGCCGCAGGAATATCAGAATACTTGCAAACGAAATCGAAATTTTTTCAATCCATATGCAAAACTATTTATGGTTCTCCAAACGTAGGAATACAACTTTCTGCACTTAATCCAAAAGACGCCGATTATTTTTGTGCAAAAAAAGTAATTTATGTCCCAAATGGATTAGAAGACGAAGCATTAAATTATTTACCTATTACCCGTCTAAAAAAAGATACCGATATTATTAATCTATTATTTGTTGGTGTTCTTCGTGAAGATAAGGGACTAACTTGTCTTGTAAAAGCATTGCAATTACTAAATACATCAGGAACACAAAATTTTAATCTTACAGTAATGGGTGATTTTACTTCTGATAGTTATAGAAAAGAAGTTACAGAATTACTTCGCGAATATGGATTAACTGAAAAGGTTCAATTTATTGGTACTAAAACTAAAAGCGATAAATGGGATTGTTTTTTGGCGGCAGACATGCTTTGTTTCCCAACCTTTTTTAATTCAGAATCGTTTGGTAATGTATTACTTGAAGCTATGATGTTTGAACTGCCGGTTATTGCTACTTTTTGGAGAGGAATTCCTGATATTGTCAATGAAAATACCGGAATTCTTGTTCAGATTAATAACGAAAAACAATTAGCAGAAGGAATAAAAAAGTTAATAGTTGATAATCAATTGAGATTGCAAATGGGTAAAAATGGCCGTGCGAAATATTTGGAGCAATACTCTTTAAAAAAACACTTACTTAAAATGGAAAACGTATTTTTAAACATTAACTAATTAATGGTTAAACTTATCAAATATTACTACAAATCAATATTGCTGTTTATATTGTTGGCCAATGACGTAAAATCTCAAAAATGGTCATCAATTGCAAATTTTGGAGGTAGTGCTAGATACTGCTCAGTTGCCTTTTCAATTGGTAATAAAGGATATGTTGGAACAGGCTGGGATAGCAATTGCAAATCTGATTTTTGGGAGTACGACCCTTCAACTAACACTTGGGCCGAAAAAGCAAGTTTTCCGGGAACACCAAGGTATGTGGGTGTAGGGTTTTCAATTGGAAATAAAGGTTATATTACTACTGGTTATGACTGTGGGGCATACACTAATGATTTATGGGAATATGATCCTGAAAGCGATACTTGGAGTCAAAAAGCTCCGTTTCCATCAACAGTGCGTGCTGTGGCTGTTGGGTTCTCAATAGGCAATAAAGGATATGTTGGGCTTGGGAAAGATTATGATTCTCTGAGAACAGACTTTTGGGAGTATGATCCTTTAACAGACAATTGGAATCAAAAAGCAAATTTTGGAGGCTCTGCGAGAAGATACGCAGTTGGATTTTCAATTGGAGAAAAAGGTTATATCGGAACAGGCAATGATGGTTCAAATTCTACTGATGTAACAAAAGATTTTTGGGAATATGATCCTTCTACAGATAATTGGAGTCAAAAAACCGATTTTCCCGGTAAAGCAAGATATGTTTCTGTTGGTTTTTCATTGAACAATAAGGGATATATTGGACTTGGCTGGGATGGTGAATTAACAAACATTTATCAAAAAGATTTTTTTGAGTATGATCCAATAAATGATACATGGAAAGAAATCGATACACTGACAGGGCCGGCCAAAGAACACGCCGTTGCGTTTTCAATTGGAAATGCAGCGTATGTGGGAACCGGCTGGAATGGATATGGATTAAGTGGGGGCTTTTGGAAATACACTCTGCCAACACCGGAACCGGAAGTTACAAAACTTGAAATCTTTCCAAATCCAGTAAAAGACAAATTTACAATTACCAATCCGGGTAACACTATTAGTTACATTGAAATATTTGGTCTAAGGGGAAAACGACTCTTGTCGGTTATTCCTGAAGAGAAAAGCATTCTATCTGTTAGCCTGGCTGGCATTGCCTCGGGCATCTATGATGTCCGCCTTACAACCAAAGAAGGCACTATTCACAAAAAAATTATCGTTGAATAATTATTGGCACTTGTATTTCATCATAACAATTAATGAGCTCCAGCAATTCTCATAATTATTCCAGAGCCTATTTCGAGTCGTTTATATTGACTACGACTATCGTTTGGTTGCCATCCAAGCTATTTGCCTATTTAGCGCCATTCATTGCCTTACTCTGGTTTATTTTCAGATCCAAATCAACAAAAATTCTTTTACGTTCTACCCTGCTATTAATTTTATACGCACTGCTAATTACAATATACAAGCTATTTTATTATAGTAAAGATGAAGATTTTATCATACAAAACTCACTTCTGTTTCTTCTAACATATGGTTCCTTCTTTTTTCTATTTGCTATTCCTTCCAAAATATCATTATATAGTGATAATCATGAAAAATACTTACAAGCCATAAAATATATTATACTTATTGAATCGATTCTTGGCATTACGCAAGTAATTGCATTTAGCTTATTAAATGGCGTTAGTTTTGATTTTGCAACAGGTGATGTAGCGCAAGGAACATTAAGTCCTCTTTCATTTCTACACCCTGAAAGCAACTTCAATAATCAAATGTTTTGCAATAATATGTTAATGTTGTTGCTTTTCTATTTACCACATGCTATTTCAAAGAAAAAAGATCTTTGGGTTTGCTTTTTAGGAATTGTTGCAACGTTATTGGCGTCTGTTCTTCATTTGTTTCTTTGTTTTTTTATTGCACTAATATTTATTTCATTTTTCTTTAGTCGCTCATTTATTAAACTATCTGCGACAAAACTTGTTCTGATTCTTTCTGTAGTTATCATTATTATTTCATCAATAATTTTACAGCCACATAATTTTAACTTAATAAGTTTTTATTTTGACAAATTCTCCAATAACCAATCACCTAAAACAATCGTTACAGTTAACTCCGTGAAAAAGTTGCCGAAAGACTTTCCTTGGGTATATACTATCGGTTTGGGACCGGGGCAATATTCAAGTAGGGCAGGTTTAATTGGAACAGGTCATTACTTTGGCGATTTTAAAAAGCCGAAAGAAATACCTCTTATTGTTAACTCTCAATCTGCAGCATTTAAAAAATATACTTTTTCCCAATGGAGAGACTACACTAGTCCCAAATATGGTAGCTCAACGATGTCTCGCCCTTTCTATTCTGTCTTATCAATTTTAATTGAACTAGGGTATGTTGCTTTTGCGTTTCTGCTCATTTATCTCATTCGTCAAATTTCATTCTTCAAAAGAAGATACAAGATGCTTTACACAAAGAATAATTATCTATCCTCCTTTTATACTATTTCATGTGGAGTAACTATTATTTATTATATCCTTATTTCCTTTTTTGAAAATTATATGGAAGTTACTCAGGCAATCTTTCCGGGTTTGCTTCTTTATAGATATTTTAGAGATTATACCTTCTATATAGAAAATAAGAAAGAATGAAAATTATTGTAACCGGAGGTTCAGGTTTTATTGGCACTAATCTTATTGAACGATTAAAAATAGTGCCGGAAAATAAAATACTAAATATTGATATTAAACCTCCTAAACTGCATTCACACATCAATTTTTGGAAAGACTGTGATATTTTAAACTCATCTCTTTTGTCCAAAATAATTGAAGAATTTCGACCTGAAATTGTCATTCACTTGGCTGCACGAACCGACACAGACCCTAAGTGTGTTTTGGAAGATTACAAGGTTAATTATGTGGGCACACAAAATTTAATTGATGGGCTTGCCAATATCAATTGCTTGCAACGCGTGGTTTTTACTTCTACTCAATTTGTCAATCAATATCACGGTGTGCCAAAAGACGACGAGGATTTTTCCCCTCATACTAAATATGGCGAAAGTAAAGTGCTGATGGAGCAGATGATTCGTAAAGGCAATTTTTCATATACATGGACGATCATACGTCCCACAAACATTTGGGGGCCATGGCATATTCGATATCCATTTGAGTTTTGGAAAGTGCTTAGTAAAGGAATGTATTTCCACCCCGGACGCAAACCTGTTATTCGGTCTTATGGCTATGTTGGAAATGTCGTTTGGCAAATTATTAAAATCCTCGAAGCAGATAAAAAGCTAATTAACAAACAGGTTTTTTATGTTGGAGATGAGCCTCTTGATTTATATGATTGGGTAAATGGTTTTTCCAATAAGCAAATTGGTAAGAACGTAAAAGTGATTCCCCGTTTTGTTGTACAATTAATGGCATTTGCTGGAGATCTCTTTGCTACCATCGGATTAAAATTCCCAATAACATCATCCCGATTCAAAAGCATGACAAACAGCAATACTGCCCCAATGGCGAAAACTTTTCAAGTCTTAGGAGAAGCTCCCTATTCACTAGATGAAGGCATAACCGAAACAGTTAATTGGTTAAAAAAACATCACCCTGATTTGATTAAAATAAGTGAATAGACAATTTACAACTAAAATCTTACTCAGCTTAAAAATTGATCTTCCTGATTTTAATGCGGCCTGTGAATTAATTATTTCAAAGGCAAAAAAAAAGGAAAAAGGATTTGTATGTTTTGCAAATGTGCATATGCTTATTGAGGCACATAGAAATAATTTCATCAGTGACGCTATTAACAATTCCTTTTTGACTCTTCCTGACGGTATGCCTATTGTAAAATCAATGGGTTCATTATTCAACATTAAGTGTGAAAGGGTTGCCGGAATGGATATTTTTCCGGTTCTTTTAAATCACTGTGAAAAAGAAAATCTAAGTGTCTTCTTTTTTGGCACAACAAATGAATTACTTAAAAAAATAAAAGCAAAAGCAATAGTTGAATTTCCAAAATTAAAAATTGCAGGGGCCTTTTCTCCACCCTTCAATAAGCAAATCAACGACCCATCATATATTGATTTAATTAACAAGGCATCTCCTGATATGGTATTTGTTGCCTTAGGATGTCCGAAACAAGAACTTTGGATGAATGAAAACTATTCCAACATAAATTCTCTTTTATTAGGAGTTGGGGGAGCTTTCCCTGTTTACGCGCAAAGCGTAAAAAGAGCACCTGAGATATTTCGTAAATTGAGTCTAGAATGGCTATTCCGATTATTCCAAGAACCAAGGCGTTTATTTAAAAGATATTTTTATACTAACACTTATTTCATTTTGCTTTATTCCCGCCTTAAACTCAAATTATTGTTTTCATCCGAAAATGGATAAAATAAATATTCTCAAACATCTTAGATCGGCGCAAAGTTACCTTTTAGTTTTGATAGCTATCTCTATGCCATTCAATCTTGAGCAATTTAACTTTAACGGCTTATTTATAACATTATTTGCGGTGGTTTCATTTTTGATATTGTTAATGTGGCCCCCAAACAAGGATTACTTTCTCAAATTTGTTCTTCCATTTTTAATATTATTCTTTCTATATGTAATTGGTGCTTTGTTATCAAATAATAAAACTGAAGCTTGGCAAGTTCTGGAAAGAAAGCTAAGCCTTGTTGTCTTTCCAATTGGTCTTTTAATGACATTTCAACCTTCTATGATGAATTACAAAATGATCTTAAAATCCTTTGTGGTTAGCTGCACTTTTCTATCAGCACTGGCTATAATTAGTTCATTTTATTATTACTCTAAAACGAATAATACGGATCTATTCTATTATCACGACCTTAGTAAACAAATAGGCATGCATGCTGCATATTTATCAATGTATTTAGTTTTCTCGCTTGCTCTGCTTCTTTTTTATATTCAAAACCAAATCGTCAGTAAATCTGCCTACTTATTGCTTTTTCTTTCAGCGACAATTCAAATCTTTGTTTTAGTATTGCTTTCCTCAAGAATGCAAATAATTCTTATGGTCATTGTTCTAATTGGATTCATTATAAACCATTTTAAACTTTATAAAAGTAAATTAAAAATGCTTGGTATATCTCTACTTACATTAATAATTGCTTTCTCATTTATCTTGTTGTCTCCAAGAGTTAGAGAGCGATTTAAAGCTGCGATAAACTATAATAATGAATTTTCCATGAGTAAGAAGTGGGGGGAACAACAAATGCGTACTCTTATTTGGAAATCGGCTTTCAGTTTAATAAAAGAAAAACCTCTGTTTGGTTACGGCACAGGAGACGTTCAAGATGAATTAGAAAAAACCTATATTAATAATGAATATGTATCTCTCACCTATTTCCCAAACACACGCTTCAATGCGCATAATCAATTTCTGGAAATTTGCTTATCGATAGGTGTTTTCGGGTTTTCTATTCTACTGATAGGCTTAACTAATTATATCAGACAGTCCTTTCAAACAAAAAACCTACTTTATATAATATTCCTACTTGTCTTTATTTTTTCTTCTTTAACAGAATCTATTCTTGAACGACAAAACGGAATTGTTTTTTTCTCCTTCTTTAATGCCCTTCTCTTTTTAAATCCCGATAAAAAAAGGCATTAACTTACTATTTCGACTTAGCTTCTCGTCTGTAAACCACTATCAATCCAATTAGATATGCCAGAAAAGAGCTATATATAATGCTTGTGAAAAGATTAGCTGATTTCGAAACTCCTCCATTAAATCCTACAATTAAATCAAAACTGTCAATGAGCTGTTCCTGTTCTTCTATTTTCAGCGCCATGTTCTGCAGCTCTAGTGCTCTTTGAGATATTCTTACTGGATCAATAGGTTCATCAATAACAATTCCATTGCCTGCATTTTTATTGGCAATGCTTTTGTATACAATTTGTTTCAGTGTGTCAACCGACATAATTTCTTGCTTCACTTTTTTCTTAAATTCCTTCAAATAGTTTCGCTTAATTTCCTTTCTTTTTGCGATATAATTATTTGTTTCAAGGTAATTCAATATCGCCCACTGTAATGTGTCGAAAATAGCCGGGTTATATACCTCTGCAGCAATTTTAAATGGTTGAATAACCAATACGGAATCGTTGTAGATTTTACTAACCCGAGTATTAATCGGTTCATAGTAAATTGTTTTGATTTGTGAGCTCGTGCCAATATCTAGTCGCAACAGTTTTGCCAGTTGTTTATCCTTGCCCTTAAGTTTAGTGAGATTACTTATTATATCCCCGCATTGATCATTATCAATTCTTGTATGCGAGACAGTTAGTTCGGAAAGATAAACAACATCCTTTAATTCAAAAATACCGTATCCAATGCCGGCCCCAATTAAAATAAAAATACCTAAAAAAATTATTTTTCTGGTCGTTGTGCTAATAATCCAATTAATAAAAGACGCTATTCTATTCTTCATTAGGATTAGCAATTGAATCAAATCGATATCTTCTTTTGTATTACTCATTTTAATAAATCAATCAAATTTAAGTATTAAACTTGTCTGAACAAGGCGAATTTAGTAAAGATGTGAAACATACACTGTTTAATATGCCTTTTCATCATTCTTAAACATTAATAATATTGTTGCCCAAACAACTTTTAAATCAAGGTAGAACGACCAGTTTTCAATGTAAAATCTATCCATTCTTACACGCATTTTCATTAAGTACAAATCGTGTTGTGTCTCGCCTCTATACCCCATTACCTGTGACAGTCCTGTTATTCCAGGCCTGACAAGATGCCTCATCATGTACTTGTCAACAATCTTAGAATACTCTTCGGTTAGTTTTAGCGGGTGTGGTCTTGGTCCAACAACAGACATGTCACCAAACAACACATTAAAGAATTGTGGTACTTCATCCAAACTTGTTCTCCTCAAAAATGCTCCAATTTTTGTAACACGACAATCGTCTTTCGTTGCTTGTTTAAACTCTGCGTCTTTTTCAAACTTCATGGTTCTGAACTTAAAACACCTGAATGTTTTATTCATTATGCCACTTCTCTCTTGAACAAAGAACACCGGCCCCGGTGAAGATAACTTCACTAAAAGAGCAATTAGTGGACAAAGCCAGCTAAGAATAAAAATAATCACAAATAATGAAAACGTTACATCAAATGACCTTTTTAAAAATTGATTTGTTGAGTCGTCAAATGGGTTCTTGTTTAAGGTAAGAAGCGGTATATGTTCAATAAAAGTTGTTGTAAAATTTCTGCCAAAAAATCCCGTACTATCCGGAATCAGCTTCATTGAAACAAAATTATTGTCTGAATAATCTAACAAAGTGTTTATTGTTTCTTTGTCCAATTTATCTACCGATCCAATTATTTCATCAATTCTGTTTTTCTGGCAGTAATTTACGATATCACTTATTTTTCCTAATAAATTTGCTTTGGGATTTTCTTTGTTTGAGAAGAATCCTTGCACATTGATGCCGTATTCCGGATGATTGTCTATAAACTCCTTAAAATGAATCGTAGCAACACTAATGCCTGCGATTACAACTTGCTTTTTGCTTTTTGTTTTTCGCTGTGCACGTTTCAAGAGAAAAAATACAAGTGTCCGCCAAATCAAAAGAAACATATATATCTCACCAAGTAATAAAACTAATTTCTTTTGATCATATGAAAACTTGTAAAAGAGCTCCATGTAAACAAATATTATCAAGAAGTAAAGAAAGTAATGCCTACTAAGCTTCAGTAAATTAATTAAGGCACCCGGCTGCCTATTGATTTAATAGTTTCTGGTAAGA